>DOWI01000133.1 GCA_003519645.1 Oscillospiraceae bacterium | reverse complement strand
TTGAATATGTTTTAAATGATATAGACATTCGTTTTGGATGCTTCCCTCCTACGGATAATCACATATTGAGCCCTGTCGGTCTCCTTATGCTGAAAGGTTCTCACCATTCTCTCATATATCGATATTTTACCCATTGATTATTACACCCAACTGTAGTATCCTCTATAAAGCTATTATATTGACTTGATATCAATTTAACAATATATGTCTAAATGCTCAATAAAATAAACCAAGATTAAGGAGAGAGATGTATGCGTAAAAGCCATATTACTACGGATGTTTGCGTGGTTGGAGGTGGGATGTCTGGACTATGCGCTGCGATTGCGGCAGCTCGGCATGGCGCCAAGGTGGTGTTAATGCAGGACCGTCCTGTTTTGGGAGGGAATGCCTCCTCGGAAATACGGATGTGGATTTGCGGTGCCCACGCTTACCGGGAGACCGGGTTGCTGGAGGAAATTGAGCTAGAAAATTTGTATCGCAACCCAACGCCAAATTTTTCGATCTGGGACAGCGTATTATATGAAAAAGCTCGGTTTGAAAAGAATATTCAGCTGCTGCTAAACTGTTCTTGCTTACAGGCGGAGATGGACGGACCCGCCATACATACTGTTACAGGCTGGCAAATGACCAGCGAAACATGGCATACAATCGAGGCAAAAGTGTTTATCGACTGTTCCGGTGATGGGATTCTTGCACCGTTAACCGGTGCGGAATATCGCATAGGCAGGGAAGCGCGCAGTGAGTTTAATGAGTCGATTGAGCCGATAGATGCAGACAAGAAAACAATGGGGATGAGCTGCCTGTTTCAAATACGGGAAACCGATAAAAAGCAGACGTTTATCCCGCCGAAATGGGCAAACCGGTATGAGAGTGACGAGGATCTTCCATTCCGGAACCATAATCTGGACAATAACTTTTGGTGGATTGAGCTGGGCGGAGAAAATGATTCAATTCATGATACAGAAGAAATCCGAGACGAGCTGCTGAAAATTTCGTTTGGTGTATGGGATCATATAAAAAACCATGGGGATCACGGTGCTGACAACTGGGTGATAGACTGGATTGGATTTTTACCCGGAAAAAGGGAGAGCCGCCGCTATGTGGGAGATTATATTTTAACCCAAAACGATATTGAATCCGGCGGAAAATTTGAAGATATAATTGCTTATGGGGGATGGAGCATGGATGACCATCACCCGGCGGGTTTTGACTACAAGAATGCATATCCCACAATCTTTCATCCTGCGCCTTCGCCGTACGGAATCCCCTACCGCTGCCTCTATTCCCGAAATATTGAAAATCTTATGTTTGCCGGGAGGAATATTAGTACAACCCATGCGGCACTAAGTTCAACCCGTATAATGGGGACCTGTTCCCTGCTGGGGCAGGCGGCAGGAACAGCAGCTGCAATTTCGGTTGAAAAGGGTATGACACCCCGTAACGTCGGGTCGTGTGAGATTTCAGCACTGCAGACCATGCTAATGGAGGACGATTGCTTCCTGCCGGGCATGCCCCGTCCTGTTTCTGCACTGACCAAACAGGCTGACAAGCTTGCCACGCAGGGCGATACCGGTTGTCTGGTAGACGGTATCGAACGGGCAATGGGCGGCGAATCACATCTTTGGGAAGGCAATGTTGGTGATTCGGTGGAATACCATTGGGATTGCCTACAGCAGATATATCAGATGCGTTTTGTCTTTAACAGTCATTTAGAGCGCAAGTTCCACAACATGCCCTGCAATTTCAAACTGAATGAAACCAATTATCATGTGCCGGAAACCGTGATCCGAAGATTCAGGGTTGAATACCGAGACCAAAGCGGAGTATGGGCGGAGCTGTTTCAAGTGGATAATAACTACCAGCGGTTGGTGAGATTGGATTGTAATGTAGAAGCGGTTGCAGTACGATTTACTCCGTTGGAAACTTGGGGCGCTGAAAAGGCACAAGTCTTTTCTTGGGAAGTAAGATAAGGTTTTGGCGGTGAAGGCATTAGGATTACATTCCACGCCTATAGGTCAATTGTTGTTGGGCAAGAGCATGGACACGTTGGTGTCCATGCTCTTGCCCTATTCCTCATCAATGCAGCTAGCAGGGTTGTTTTGTGTTTTGGACAGACGGCAGTTCAATGGTATCCTGTGTTGTGAAATGATTTTTTCTTCTAAAGTGATGAAAGAATGACTTGTATTCGGATTCTTCCGAGACGATCTGAGATATAGCAATAGTTCGGGTGGTATAGAAAAGGGGGATCGCATAAAGAGACGGAATAATGAAAAGGCAGGCGGCGAACCAGCCCGAAAAGCCGGTTGTTAAATGGAACATTTCTATAATATGACCGCGCATTTTGTGTGCGGATGTTCTGTAAAGACGCTTTGGGTACTTTTTTTCAGGAGTATCAATTAACAGATAAGAAGCAGGCAGGCGGCGCAGCATCCATATTTCACAAATCAGCAGACCCGATACAAAAAAGAAGAATCCCAGCAACCAACAAAACAACATGGTAATATCGGCAGCAGTGCTTTGAGAGCCGCTTTGGCGGATTGCTTTGGCAATACCCGCTGTCACTGCGGTTGGTGTTAGGCAGACAACCATGACTAGGAGCCGATGAAAAGAAAGAGAAAACCGCCATCGAAGCGCATGAAAATACCGCTTGCCGAAGAATCTGAATATTAGATAAAACGGTGCTTCCTTGCCCAAAGTAAGATGCTGATAAAAAGCGAGCCTACCCAGCAGCAATGGCGAGAGCAAAAGCCAGTCCATTATCATAAAAGCGAAGGTAAGCAGGGCGTATAGCCAACTGCCGCTGCCAAGATCAGAGGCATGGATCACCGTTTCAGCGCTCAATCCCAGCAAACGAAGAGAGGCCAGTGACAAGATCGGGATTAGCATACCTGCCGATATACGGATACATTCAACCGTAATTGTTTGCGCCCAGTTACCTTTTAACCGTTCTCTTGCCTGCTGTGCCCTTGCCATTCATGCTTCTTCCTTTCGCACCCATCCCATCTATTGTATCATTATGCCTCGGGACGGCAGCGATTATGCGAAGTTTTATAATAGTAAAACCAGCGCCTAATGAAAGACGATCTTGGTTTTCATTATTACTTCAAATCAGGAATCGGTGAACATTGACCGAAAAAGATTGGCAGCGTCATCTGCTGTAAACCCGCCCGGGGTACGGGCGAAGTTGGGGGTTTTATCCCAGCGCGGCTTGTATCCTTCAATCTGTTGGGCTGACATGGTTATAGCATAGCTTACCAGCCTATCCAGCATGGTTCTGATACGGTCACGACC
>DOWI01000343.1 GCA_003519645.1 Oscillospiraceae bacterium | reverse complement strand
GAAACAGCTCCTCCAGCTCTTCCTCTGCCCTCTGGGTCCCGAGTCCGGAATACCTTATCTTCTGAGAACCGCATTCAGGGCAAACACCCACTGGATCTTGGGCATGACCACAGTAATGACACATTAGACGTCCGTTTGCACGGTGGTAGGTCAGGCTGATACTGCACGACGGGCATGTTATTACATGGCCGCAGGTGCGGCAGGATACAAATGTATGGTATCCACGGCGGTTTAACAGCAAAATCGCCTGTTGTCCCTGTTCAAGCGTTTGATCGATTTCTTGTTTAAGACGGTCGCTCACAATACTTCCGATAAGTGAATCGGATTGTTGCCGCATATCAACAATTTCAACCTCCGGAAGACAAGCCTCTCCGAATCGAGATGTAAGCTTTTGAAAGGAATATCGTCCGTTCTGGGCGGCATAATATGTTTCAACAGATGGTGTTGCGGATGTAAGCAACAACATCGCGTTGTTTCTAGCACAACGAAAACGTCCTACATCACGTGCATGATAGCGAGGAGAGGATTCAGATTTATAAGTATGTTCTTGCTCCTCATCCATAATAATCAGCCCCAGATTGTCTACCGGTGCAAAAACGGCCGAACGCGTACCTACCGTTATTTGTGCTTCACCGCGTTTAATCCGTTTCCATTCATCCATTCTCTCACCTATAGCAAGACCGCTGTGTAGAACTGCAATACGGCTTCCGTATCTTTTTAAAAACAAAGAAAGCATCTGAGGGGTAAGGGATATTTCAGGAACCATAACAATCACATGACGTCCATCGGCTATAACCCTGTCAATTAAATTCATATATACTTGTGTTTTACCGCTTCCGGTAACTCCGTATAAAAGGGAAGCTGATGGCGAACCACTTGTATATAATTTTAATAGTTGGTCAAATGCTAGCTGCTGTTCAGCATTCAGTTGTGTTGACATAATTTCAGGTTTAACTGTTTCAGCGTAAGGAGTACGAAGCATCTCGCTGTCATAGCATTCCACCAGCCCTTTTTTCTCAAGGGTAGTAACCACCGTAGAGGTAACAGCACAATAGTACCCGATCTCACGAACCGAAGCACACTCCACATCCTCAAGCAACTTTAAAACACTCTTTTGTTTTTCTGAACAGCGGGCAGCAACAATGGCTTCATGCAAGCTATCCCTGTCAATTGCAAGCCTGACCATTCGTATTGTTGCATCACCAAGACGTCGAAACGCATCATCGGAGCGAACCAGCACGCCCATTCGCACCAGTCGCTCCGGCAAATCATGATCGGTACTAAGCCCCATCTTTGACAAAAGACGCTCTCGCTCAATCCCTTTGGTATAGCCGCTAACATATGAAAAAGCCGCCCGTTCTTCCCTTGATAATCCTTCAAAAATCTCCGATGGACATTCTGCCGCTTTATACACAGGCTTGATTCTTAAATATAATCCTGTCGGCAGCATTGCACGGACCGCATCGAACACGCTGCATAGAGTACGCTCTTTCATCCAAAGAGCAAGTTCAATCATTTCCTCACTTAATAGAGGCTTGTTATCCAATACAGAAAAAACAGGCTTCAGTTTTCTCACGTCGGGTGCAACATCAAAATCTACAATGATTCCCTGTCGTTTCCGGTTTCCTCCCCCAAAAGGCACCATTACGCGGCAGCCACGTTCCACGGCACCGAGAGACTCCGAAACATAATAGTCGTAAAGCTTATCGAAGTGAAATGCAGCCTGCTCAACTGCTATTTTCGCAACCTTAGGCAGTACCATCCACTTCTCTCCTTTGCTTTACGACCAAAAATATAGTAATATGTCTTAATTCTATTCGTCCATCGGTAGAACTTTATAGGCTCCGTTAGTAAAATCATCGATTGCAAGGCTTACCGGTTTTTCAGTCATAATAATATTTTTCTCTTCAGACTCAGATGCAATCTGCCTTGCCCTCTTCGCAACAGCAATCACCATTGCATATCGACTATGACTGCCTTTTATATTATCAAGATCTGTTGGTTTAAGCATTATTGACTACCTCCAAAATATAATTTTCCATTCTGAAATATCGCATTTCTTCTGCGTTGATAATGGTTTGAATTCGTTCTACAGCAAGCGGTACTTCATCATTAAGTACGACATAGTCATAACGAAATGCCCTAGAAAGCTCTCGTTTTGCTATTTCCAACCGCATTTCAATGGTTTCCTTTGTTTCGGTGCCTCTATCATGCAGTCGACGCTTCAATTCACCCATTGACGGTATTGTAATAAATATAGAAACCAGATCGGAGCGATGGTCCATTACTTTTTCCGCCCCTTGAACCTCTATTTCTAATATAACGTTTTTTCCTTCATTCAGCAGCCGACGAATCGGTTCCTCTAGTGTACCATAGTAATGTCCATTATAAACAGCATATTCAAGAAAAGCACCTTGTTTTATCAATTTTTTAAATTCATCTTTGGTTTTAAAATAATAATGAATTCCCTCTTCCTCCCCCTTTCGGGGTGCCCTGGTTGTAGCGGATATCGAAAGGATAGTGTCATCTCGTTCATTTAAAAGCTGACGAACTATGGTGCCTTTGCCTGATCCGGAAGGGCCGGACAGTATGATTAATATCCCGTGTTTATTCATCCTCGTCAACTTCCTCCACTTCCGCCCCTTCGTGATTATTCAGACGATTTGCAACGGTTTCAGGCTGTACCGCGGACAAAACAACATGATCGCTATCCGTAATCAGCACAGCACGCGTGCGCCTGCCGTAGGTTGCATCAATTAACATTCCCCTGTCTTTTGCATCCTGTATGATTCGCTTAATGGGCGCAGATTCGGGACTAACGATCGCAACCAGTCTATTTGCAGAAACCATGTTGCCAAACCCAATGTTGATTAATTTCATTTAAGTAACTTGTCCTTTCATTTTTTAGATATAAAGCAAGTAGGTCCCAACAATGTCAACCAGTAAGACAGGGAGACAATTTATATGTGGGATTATTCTATATTTTGAATCTGCTCTCTGATTTTCTCTATCTCTGCTTTAATGTCAACAACAATGCGGGCAAGCGCAACATCCTGAGATTTCGAACCGATTGTATTGGCCTCTCGATTAATTTCCTGAACAAGAAAATCCAATTTTCGCCCAACAGGCTCGTTGCCCGACAGCATTAATTCTAGCTGTTCGATATGGCTTCTTAGCCTGACAGTTTCCTCGGCAACCGCAATCTTATCGGCATAGATCGCAGCTTCCGTAAGAAGTCTCTGCTCATCGACAGCCGCACCGTCTAAAAGCTCTCGCATACGGGTCTCTACTTTAATCATATGCTCTTTAACAGTGACAGGAGAACGCTCCTCCACCATTTTTACGGCTTTTAAAATCGTGTTGGCACGGGTTAAGATATCATTCCGCAAAGCTGCTCCCTCATGTTCCCGCATCCTAACAAAACGATCAAGGGCAGCATCAGTAACCTGACAAACTGCCTGCCATATCTTGTCTTCATCTTCCGCAATTCGATGCGCCGTGAGAACATCAGGAAACCTTGCAAGATTTACGACCGAAGCGTCATCTTTGAGACCATATTTTTTTGTCAGCTCTCCGAGCGCTTTTATATAGCTTTCGGCAAGCGTGTAATTAATCGTTACTTGACTTCCGGGTGCATCCAGCGTTTCAATCCAGACATAAACGTCAACCTTACCACGAGAAATAAATTTTTGTATATAGGATTTCAATTGTTCATCCAGAAAGCCGTAGGCTCTGGGTACTCTCGAAGAATATTCAAAATAACGATGATTCACCGATTTTACTTCAACCGAAATATCCATTCCGTCAATCGTTTGTTGAAACCGCCCATAACCGGTCATGCTTTTTACCATGTT
This sequence comes from Oscillospiraceae bacterium, assembly GCA_003519645.1. The sequence goes on along the minus strand of DOWI01000343.1, from coordinate 2,260 downwards.
ATCATTCCTTCATGGTTTTATTAATTATTTTACCAATAAAATCAGTATTCTGTCAACCTTACTATTCCTAAAATATAAGGAGCTGTATATCATATAAATATAACCTAAGTATAATTTTAATTCATAAACTTTTTATAAGAGGGTGCTGCGAAATACAGCTTACTCCGCAACACCCTCCTATTACGCATCAAACCGGATGAACCTGTGCTTCCGTATTTAGATGCTTACTGTCAATGCCATACTTTTTATTTCTTCTGTCTTCAAAAAACTTAACCGCAACCTGATCAAACTGAGCATAGGTAAGAATATCCTCTTCCTGCTCATACCATTCGCTGACTTCAGAACGCATTTTATCAATCTCTGGCTCAAGCAAATCGGCAGGGCGACATGTGATCGGCTGCTCATCATCAATAATCTTTTTCGAAAATTCCGGTTCAATCGGAACAGGTGTACGTCCGTACTCACCACGCACAAGTCCTTTAAATTCCTTTGTAACCATCTTATATCTTTCACCGCCGATAACATTGAAAACGGCCTGAGAGCCGACGATCTGAGATGAAGGTGTAACCAGGGGCGGATAGCCGGCATCCTTGCGAACGCGGGGAACTTCCTCAAGAACCTCCAACAGCTTATCTTCTTTTCCGGCCTGTTTTAGCTGGCTTACAAGATTGGATAGCATACCGCCAGGAACCTGATAAATCAATGCATTGGTATCAACTTCCAGCATTTTCGGATTTAGCTGACTGTTTTCCAAATATTTATGGCGGAGTTTCGAGAAATATTTTGTCGCCTCATTCAATTTTTCAAGGTTAAGGCCGGTATCGTATTCGGACCCTGCTAGTGCAGCGACCATAGATTCTGTTGCAGGATGGGATGTCCCCATAGCTAATGGAGAAAGAGCAGTGTCAATAATATCCGCTCCGGCTTCAATTCCCTTTATCATCACCATATCGGCTATACCTGCGGTGAAATGGGAATGAAGCTGAATAGGAATTTTAACGTTTTCTTTTAACGCTTTGACAAGTTCGTACGTTTCATAGGGAACCAGCAAACCTGCCATATCCTTAATGCAGATAGAGTCTGCACCTGTATTTTCAAGCTCTTTTGCATATTTAACAAAATAGTCAATGTTATGAACGGGGCTGGTCGTATACGATACTGCAACCTGAACATGCGCACCCGATTCCTTGCTTGCAGCCTTTATGGATGTTTCAAGATTTCTAATATCATTCAGTGCATCAAAAATCCGGATAATATCGATGCCGTTTGCAACCGATTTTTGCACAAAATACTCAACAATATCATCTGCATAGTGGCGATATCCAAGCATATTCTGTCCGCGGAAAAGCATCTGCAGCTTAGTTTTTGGCATTTTTTTTCGAAGGGTACGCAATCGCTCCCATGGATCCTCGTTCAGAAATCGAAGACAGGAGTCAAATGTCGCACCGCCCCAACATTCGAGTGAATGAAAGCCGATATCATCAAGTATTTCCAACACCGGAAGCATTTCTTCTGTGGTCATGCGGGTGGCAATCAGTGACTGATGTGCATCACGCAAAATTGTTTCGGTAATACCTACTTTTCCCAAGTGAATCATTCCTTTCTTTCCAGGAGCTATTACTGAAGCGAGACGAGAAGCTTTCCGGAATCCACACTGTCACCCTTATTGACATATACACCTGCAATCACGGCGTCACGCGGAGACATGATTTCATTTTCCATCTTCATTGCTTCAAGGACAAGAAGAACTTGTCCCTTTTCAACCTTATCCCCTGCCTGAACCAGCACATTTACAATCGTACCGGGCATAGGTGCATTTAGCGATTCCGTGCCTTCGACTGCAGCAGGGGGAGCGGCGGGNNGGCTCGGGGGCGGCTACCGGGGCGGGTGCAGCAACAGGAGCAGTTGCCGGAGCGGGTGCAGCGGCAGGAACTGGAGCCGCTGCTGCCGGAGCAGCGGCTCCGACTTCTTCAACCTGTACATCATAAGCATGTCCATTTACGGTAATGTTAAATCTTTTCATACTAATCACAATCCCTTCGGTATTTCAAATTAAAGAACAATATTGGAATGTTTTTTGGAAAGACGAGATACACGTTTGCTGGAAAGCATATCCAGCACTGCAATCAGTTTTGATTTTATTTCAGAAGGTGCAATCACGTCTGTTACGATTCCTTTCGATGCAGCAGTCAGTGCATCTCCCTGTGTCTGAGCAAATTCCTCCGATAACTTCTTTCGATCTTCAACAGGATTTTTCAAA
>DOWI01000405.1 GCA_003519645.1 Oscillospiraceae bacterium | reverse complement strand
GCAGTAGCTAAGAACCAATCTGAGAGAATTGGCGGCTGCATTTGATGTATGCTCGGAAACCAGCTCAACCAGCTTACGAAGCGAGTTTTGTATCCCCCGCACCTTTGCAACCAGCTTAATATCGCCTTGACCGTTTTCCCCCATAATCGGGCAAAGTGACAGGACAGATGCGATTAACCCCGATACTTTGCTTAAACGGCCGTTTCTAATTAAGTTTCCCAGATCTTCAACCACAAACATGGTCCGGAGACTGTCGATAAATTCCTCACCAAGCACTACAATTTCATCAAACGACAATCCCTGCTCAATTTTCTCATGCAAAAATAATGCAAGCTGCAGCTCGCCTGCCGATGCGGTTTTCGAATCAAATACATAAATTTTTTTGTCGGGAAACTCCTCCATGACCATCTCNNGCCGCAATCCGAGCAGCGTTATAGGAGCCGCTTAGCTTTGATGACAGCGTGACCACAAAACACTGATCATATTTCCTCATGTGTTCTGCATAGTCTTCGGAGGACGGACATGCAGAACTCGCGCCCTGCTTTGAAGCAGCCATTTCGTCAAGCATGGCAGCCACATCCACCGTCCCGTCATCAAGATACTCACTACCCGCCAGCCGTATCGTTAAAGGAGCAATATCGGGCACTAGTTTTTCCTTTAGTTCAGGCGTGAGATCACAGCAACTGTCAACAATTAGTTGTATTTTCATTCTTTAGCAGCTTCCCCTTTATGTGTTTATATTGCAAAACGTATGATGTAGTTTCTATAACTAGATTATCATAGTTTGATTAAAGTGTCAAGGAAATTATAATACTACATATACAAACGCATCTATCCTCAGCTGCAATTTTCAATAAAACCTTGAGATAATAAAAATAGTTGCAATTATTACTATATAATCATATAATAATAATTGAAATGCAAACACGTCTGGCGTTTATATGTTTATTAAAAAGGAGGCTTAACGCAATGGTAGTCACAAAAAACACTCTGATTGGTGATATTCTTGATTTTGATCAGACGACGGCATCTTTTTTCTTTGAAATGGGTATGCACTGTCTTGGCTGCCCTTCATCGCGCGGCGAGACCATTGAGCAGGCTTGTGAGGTTCACGGCGTAAGTGCAAATATTTTAATTGAAAGAATTAACGCCCATCTTGCTAAATCCTGAATCCTCTGTCAGCAGCGCGGTTTGCCGCAAGGTACCGCGCTGTTTTTATTATAAAAAGGTTGATTTATTGGAGTATCATTATGCGTCTGGACGGNNGATCATGCCTATCTTCCGGTCTGGCTGGTAAATCAGAATATCTGCCCGAGTGCCATCGCGACCGATATTCGAACCGGACCCTCCGAGCGCGCCGCAAATAATATAAAAATCGCCGGACTGGAATCAAAAATATCGGTTAGACTGGGAAACGGTCTGGATCCGGTAGCACCTTTTGAAACAGATGATATTATTATCGCCGGAATGGGCGGTGAAACCATTGCAGGAATCCTTGATTCTGCGCCATGGACAAAAGATACCGGGTTCCGACTGATACTCCAGCCAATGACCAAGCCTGATTTTCTGCATGAATTTCTTTTGACAAACGGTTATTGGATTGACCGAGAGCAGATTGCAGTTGACGGGAAAAGACTGTATCCCGTTATTCGTGCAGTTTATAATCCGGAAAACGCATCGGCACAGGCACAGCTTCCCGCCGCCTTTATAATAGGAGGGCTTGATGTGCAGCGTGATCGGCTTTATTTTGAGAAGCAAAGAGAGCGGCTTATGAATGCAGCCGCTGCAATGCGCCGTGCAGGGAAAATAAAAGATGCAGAAACAGCCGAAAAGCTGTGCGCTTTGCTTGCATAGCGTACACAACACACTAGGCTAGCTGTGTTTCATATTTAATATTATTTACTTACACAGTTTATTTCATACATTTTTACAATACATATATTGCATTTGAAATCGCCTGTTTTTGCGGGTTGAATGCGCCCGTTTTTTTTGCTATACTTTGTTATGCTGAAAGAAAATTTATCGTGAGGTGGGCCAAAATGCCTATTAAAATTCCCGACAACCTGCCCGCCGCTAAAATTCTGGATTCTGAAAACGTATTTGTCATGACAGAAAAACGTGCCATGCATCAGGATATCAGACCGCTGCGGATTATTATATTAAATCTCATGCCCACAAAAATCGAAACTGAAACCCAGCTTTTGCGCCTGCTGGGCAACAGTCCTGTTCAGGTGGACATTGACCTTTTGCAAATGGCTACCCATGTCTCAAAAAATACATCACAGGAGCATTTGCTTGAGTTTTATCAAACCTTTGAACAGATAAAGCATAACAGGTATGACGGTATGATTATAACCGGAGCACCGGTGGAAACCATGTGCTTTGATGAGGTTGATTACTGGGATGAGCTTTGTACCATCATGACATGGTCGCGCACCCATGTCTATTCAACCCTGCATATTTGCTGGGGTGCACAGGCCGGGCTGTATTATCATTACGGCATACCAAAATATCAGCTTCCCAACAAGCTCTTTGGCGTTTTTAGCCACAAGCCGCTTGATCTTATGCACCCCCTTCTGCGTGGATTTGACGAGGTCTTTTATATGCCTCATTCACGCTATACCGAAATCCATCAGGAGGATATCGAAAAAATTGCCGAGCTTCAAACCTTGGTTTTTTCCGACCAAGCCGGCGCTGTGATTATTGCAACACGGGATGCTCGTCAGGTTTTCGTGACCGGGCATTGTGAATATGACCGCATGACGCTCGCCAATGAATATAAAAGGGATGTCAAACGTGGTATGAATCCGGCTGTACCGCAAAACTATTTTCCCGACAATAACCCCGATCATACCCCAACCATGCTATGGCGCAGCCATGCAAATCTGCTTGTGTCAAACTGGCTCAATTACTTTGTATATCAGCAGACGCCTTATGATTTTGTTGACCCCATAGGAAACAGCACCGAAATCTGATTGCAACAGCTTATTAATGCATGGCAAGGCTTTTATCTTGTTTTTTGCAATCGGCGATTTTACATCGGGAGGCAGGGAGCTTTAGTGAAAATTGCAGGTATTGTAGCCGAATACAACCCCTTTCACAACGGACATGCCTATCATATCGAACGAACCCGCTCATTGGAATCCGGGTGCGGCGCTACGCATATTGTTGCTGTGATGAGCGGCAATTTTGTTCAGCGGGGAGAACCTGCCATAATGCCAAAAGCCGAACGTGTCCGCACTGCTATGGCAGGCGGTGCTGATCTCATACTTGAACTGCCTCTGCCCTGGGCCATGGCTTCGGCAGAGGCTTTTGCATTTGGTGCAGTATCCATTCTGGATTCCCTGGGCTGTATCGATACACTGAGCTTCGGAAGCGAATGCGGTGACACGCATTTACTTGAAAAAGCGGTGGATGCGCTGGAATCTCACCGCTTTTCGGGACTGCTTCGTCTTTATCTTGATATGGGGATTTCGTTTCCCGATGCCCGTCAGCGTGCGGTTCGGGAAATTGCAGGCAATAAAACAGCAGTACTGTTTGAATCCGCCAACAACACCCTTGGAATTGAGTATATCAAAGCGTTGCGTAGGCTTCACTCCCCCATCCGCCCCTATACCGTACAGCGTTTCGGGGCAGGACATGACGAGGAGCTTCCGGTTGGAGATATTGCTTCGGCAAGCGCTGTCAGAAGAATTATTCGGGCAGGACGCATTGACAATGCCATAGCTTACTTACCCGCTGCAACCAGAAATATTGCTTACAAATCGATACAAGAGGGACGCGGTCCGGCTGAAATCCGCCAAATCGAAAGAGCTGTCCTGGCATCACATCGTCTGATGTCCCGGGATATGCTGGCGGAGCTGCCCGGAATATCGGAAGGTCTGGAAAACCGTCTGTACGATGCAATTCGCCAATCGGGCAGCCTGGAGGAGCTGATGACCTGCGTTAAAACAAAGCGTTATACCATGACGCGGGTACGCCGCCTGATCCTGGCAGGATTTTTGGGGTTGAAAGCCGGTTTTGAGAAGCAGTCTCCTCCTTATATCCGTGTTTTGGGGACGAATGAGCGTGGGATGGAGATTTTAAAAGCCGCAAAGGCTTCGCGGATCCCTCTGGCATCCAGATCAAGCCGGTTTGGAACGCTGGGCAGCTTGGCACAGCAGGTATTTGAACTGGAATGCCGTGCCGCTGACCTTTATGCCCTTACATTGCCAACCCCTCTCCCCTGCGGCAGTGAGTTTACCTTTAAGGTTGTGAAAGATTAGCCGATTGTACGGCAGTTACTTCTATGTACCCCGAAAATAAGATTGACCGGTGTGAGAAACGATAAGGTGGACAGCGATATGAAGAAATTGAAATTTCGCAAAAGAAAAAAATATATTTTGCATATAAAGCGGATGGCTCGGGCGCTTATTCCTGCCGTCGCCGCGCTTTTATTCTATAAGCTTCTTCCTCATTTTCCCGCCTTTACCGACGCTGTTTTTTCAAGCGTCATTTTTCGTATTATCGCAGTACCCCTCGGTTTTTTCCTCTCTATCCTTCCACTATCCTTGACCGAGATTCTTGCGATACTTGCCCTGCCCGCCTTGGTGCTGTTATTGATATTTTTTATCCGCAGACTGATTCGCTCCAAAAACCGCCTGAAAACAGCCGGTGATGCCGGAGTGGTTGCCGTTTGGGTTGTATCCGCCGCTCTTTTGTTTTATATGCTGCTGCATGGGGTGAATTTTTATCGTCTGCCGGCTTCCGAGCTTATGGAGCTGGACACTTCCCAAAAATCGGCCGAGCTTTTGCAAAGCCTATGGATCGACCTTGCAAAAAAGGCTTCGGCCGAGCGCCAAAGCCTGAAAGAGGATGAAAACGGTTGCACCGTTCTGTCCAAAAGCCTCTATAAAACACTTGCACAGGCTGGGGATGGATACAAAGCCTTGGATGACCGCTATCCGTTTTTGTGGGGAGTGGTGTCACGTGCAAAGCCGGTACAGCTTTCCCACTGGTGGTCCTATACCGGCATCTCCGGAATGTATTTCCCCTTTCTTTTGGAAGCAAACGTAAATATTGACCAGCCTGACTTTTCAATCCCCTCGACTGCCGCGCATGAGCTTGCGCATACAAGGGGATTTGCGCGGGAGGACGAATGCAATTTTTTTGCGGTTTTGTCCTGTCTTGAAAATCCTTCGGCCGACTACCGATATTCGGGTGCGCTAATGGCATACATCTATTGTAGCAACGCACTATATGCCCACGACGCCGATCTTTGGGCTGCTGCATCTGCGCATTGCTCCGACGGTATCAGACGTGATCTCAACCGTCAAGGAGAATACTGGAAACAGTTTGAAGGAAAGGTACAGAAGGCAGCCGAGAAGATAAACGACGGCTTTATACAATCACAGGGGGTGGATGACGGAGTGCTCAGCTATGATCGGGTCGTTGAGCTTTTGCTTGCATATTACGAAAAAGAGGGATTGCCGAATTAATACGGGTGTACAAATATGACAAGCCCATATGCTGGGCACATGGTTTGGCATATTATGGTATCGCAAGCACCAAAATTAGGCAGACAGGCACAAAATGACATGCTCGAGCATAATATAGGATATCCACACCCTACATCAATATGAAAGGGGATGTCTTGTTTGCTGCTTGAGCTTTTGCAAACCCTCTCAAACTTTTTTTACATGGCTCTGCATGTTGTGCATTCCGGTTCTTTCCCCCGCCCCCTGCCCGCCGAAGAGGAACGCCGCTGCCTTGAATGTTATCATCAACATGGAGATATCAACGCACGAAACCGCCTGATTGAACATAATCTCCGTCTGGTGGCACACATCATAAAAAAATATTACAGTTCCGTTCGGGAGCAGGACGATCTTATTTCGATCGGCACCATCGGGTTGATAAAGGCGGTCAATACATTTGATTACTCTAAAGGCACCCGACTTGCCACTTATGCTTCCCGCTGCATTGAAAANNAACGAAATTTTAATGCATTTTCGTGCAACCAAAAAAACGGCACAGGATGTCAGCTTTTCCGAACCGATTGACACCGACAAGGACGGGCATCCCCTAACATTAAGCGATGTCATTTCAGAAGATGATAATATTATTGATAACATCGACTTGAAAATCAATGCAGAAAAGATGTACCGCTATATTAAGGATATTCTAGGGGAACGGGAGCGCCGCATTATAGAACTCCGCTATGGTCTGATGGGGGAGGCGCTCACACAGCGTGAAGTCGCTAAGATGCTTGACATTTCGCGCTCGTATGTATCCCGAATCGAAAAAAAGGCGCTTGAAAAACTTAAAAAGCGGTTTGACATNNGCATGGGTGATAGACCGGTCGCAAAATAACGGCGAATAGAGATTGGATTTACTAAAAGGGCTTGAGAATCTGTATATACAGACCTCAAGCCCTTTTAGCTGCTTAATTTGTTTGCAATGATATTCTGTTCAAATTCTACGATGGAGATGATTCAAATAAATTGATAACAGATCAGTCCAACCGCGCCGCAACCCAGCATGACATATACCGGATTTGGTTTGAACTTTCTCAATATTATAAATCCAGTCACGAAAAGAATTGCTGCCACCACATCGATTTCAGATAGGTTAATACCAAACCACGAAACAGCGCTACCGTTAAACAGCGCCAGTACCAAAATTGACAACCCTGCCGATGCAATCAGCGAAACAACCGCTGGTCTTAAGCCCTTTAACGCCCCTTGTATCACCAATAAATTCTGATATTTATAATAAAAGTATGCAATCAAAAGGACAATCACGCAGGACGGGAAAATACAGCCAACCGTCGCAACGATCGCTCCGAATGTTCCGGATACCCGCATACCGACAAAGGTTGCCGAATTAATCGCAATCGGTCCGGGCGTCATTTGAGATATGGTTACAACATCAACAAATTCATTCATTGACAGCCAGTGATTCATATCCACTACCTGTTTTTGTATAAGGGGCATTGCGGCATATCCTCCGCCGATGCTGAATAACCCTATCTGGAAAAAGCTCCAAAATAGTTTTAAGTAAAGCATCCTAAGTCATCCCCCTTTGCTTATACCTGCCGTAGATCGTGACCGCAAGTCCGAGTATCGCGCAAGCAAGGATGATCAATATTACATCCATATTGAAAAAGAAAACGGCGGAAAACGATACAATCATAATTAGCACCGCAAACATGTTCTTTTCATTGATAATGCCTTTCCCCATGGTTACCGTTACATCTGCCACAACCGCTGCTACACCGGCGTTCATCCCCTTTAAGATTGCTTTTATTACGGCGTTCTCCTGAAATTCATTATAAAACAGGGATATGACCGACAGAATAATAAGCGGCGGCAGTATGGTTCCCAAAATGGTGACAAACGCTCCGAAAACACCGGCTAACCGGTACCCAATTAATATCGATGCATTTACCGCCATTGCCCCCGGTGTTGACTGTGCAATTGCGGTCAAATCCAGCATTTCTTTTTCTTCTATCCACCGATATTTTTCTACAAACTTTTTATGCATGAGGGGAATAATTACATAACCCCCGCCAAATGTAAACGCACTTAAATAGAATGTTGAAGTAAACAGCTTCCCGTATAATCTTATGCTCTTGTTCATATATATCGACGTATCCCCCATCAACCGTAGTTTGCTTATTATTTTATCATAGATACAAGCAACTGCTTTGTCAAGGTAAGGCAAGGGGGTATGCATTTTAAAAAAGAGTTCAAAAATTGTATCTTTCAGCTTACTGTCGGGAATAACAAGTAAAATAATACAAATGATATTGGTATCATTTGTATGGAGGTCTAATATGCTGGATTACCCGTCTAAAGAAGCGATAGAGAAGTTGAACCAACAGAAGAATCGGGGCGCCTCCCTTACATCCGATCTTAAACAAAACATTGCCCTTTTTAAAGGTCTATTTAAAGATGATGATACCTTTATAGCAAGACCGTTTAATAACAAGGCCGATCCAAACATCAGGTTTTGCATATTCAATATGGACGGCCTTGTTAAGCCCGATATCATAAACGAAGCCATCATAAAACCGTTGATGCTGACCACCATTCAATTTAGTGAAAAAAAACGCCTTGATACATTGAGCAATCAAGTCATTCTGATTAATGAAGTTACTAAAACCAACAATCTCCAGGAGTTAATTGAATCGGTCACCTACGGCGACACCATCTTGATCCTTGACGGAGAAGCAGAAGCCCTTATCCTCAACACCAAATACTTCCAGCTCCGTTCAGTATCCGAACCGCCAAGCGAACAGATACTCAGCGGTCCCCGTGAAGGCTTTAACGAATCTTTAATGGTGAATCTTTCAATGATTCACCGGAGAGTCCGGTCAAACGATCTGAAACTAAGATACTATACCTTTGGCAGACGGACAAAAACAAAGTCTATTATCTGCTACATGGACAGCCTGGTAAACAAAAATATACTAGACGAGCTTTATAAACGGCTGGACAAAATTGATATAGACGGTGTGCTGGACAGCAACTANNAATAAATGGAGTCCCTTCAGGACGATTGGATTTACCGAACGTCCTGATGTGGCGGTAAGCAAAATACTGGAAGGAAAGATCGTGCTGCTTACTGACGGTACTCCTGTCGTCCTTACGCTACCCTATGTCTTTGCAGAAAACTTTCAAAGCAATGAGGACTATTATCTCAACTATATTTACTCAACCTTTGGAAGATTTTTGCGTCTGATCAGCTTCTTTATTGCAATCGCCACTCCGGCATTCTATATCGCACTGGTAGCATATCATCAGGAAATGATGCCGCCGCAGCTCTATATCACCATAGCGGCAGAACGGTTAAATGTTCCTTTCCCTGCTGCAATCGAATCGTTCTTACTGCTTATCGTCTTTGATATTTTAAAAGAAACCGGAATCCGGATGCCCTCTAACCTAGGTCAGGCACTCAGCATTGTGGGCGCTCTTGTGATCGGACAGGCCGCGGTCGAGGCACGGCTTGTTGCCGCACCCATGATTATTATCGTGGCGATCACCGCAATCACCAGTCTGTTAATACCAAAGATAAATACACCAGCAATCGTATTCCGCTATTTTTTGCTGGCTCTTGCAAGTGGCTTTGGTTATTTCGGATTTATGATGGGATTGTCAATATTAGTAATTCACATAATCAGCATAAGATCCTTCGGGATACCCTATATGACGCCGATAGACAAGCTGTCATTCAAGGGGCAGGATCTGAAGGATACTGGGGTACGCGCCCCTTGGTGGAATATGAAAACCAGACCGAAAGCCTCTGGGGACAGTGTGCGGCTAAATAGCAAGCAAAGCGGTGGTAACAATTAAGATAATAAAAATAGCACTCACCATACTAATTGTGTCCTTTATTTCAGTCACCATGACAGGCTGCTGGAATTATCGCGGTGCTGATAAAATGGAAACCGTCAAGGGTGTTGCAATCGACATGGGCCCCAAAAACGGCACTTATCTTTTGACATTTGAAATCATCAACCTATCTGATGCGGCCGGGCGTGAAGGGGAAGTTATGCCGGAATTGGTCGAGTCGGTGGGAACAACTATTTATGATGCAATTAGAAAAGCAAATAACAAGCTGTCNNTTTTTGCATGATAATGAAGCCCGTGAATTAATAAATGTCGTAATTTCAGGCGAGAAAACCGCAAAAGAACTTTTTAACATGAAACCAATTAGTGTTGATTTTGTTGGACAGGAAATCTGCGAAATTATTGATAAGGATAGGTATGTTTTATCCTATATCAAAAGCAACTTCATTTATGAGGTATACAACTGCCTAAACAGAGATGGAATCGCACTGACTCTTCCTATATTTATGATTGTTCAAAACGGTGAGAAGCCAACCATTCAGGCTGACGGTTCGGCGGTATTTAAAAAGGATAAAATGATCGGAAATATCCCTGCAGAGATTGTGCATTTCTCGCTATTCGTTACCGATGAAATAGACAAGGGAATTTTAACAACCGATTTAAATAATGACGGTCAGAATGATGTAGCCCTTGAGATTATGAAGACTAAAACAAAAAGCTCGATTTCATTTGACGGAAAGAAAATAAAAATAAAAATTAACGTACAATCCTCTGTGATGGCTTTGGAAATTCCGCCCGGGACCGATATGCTTGATGTAACATCAGTTAAAAAAATCAGTGCTTCCGCCCAAAACAGGCTGGTTCAAAAGATGCATGAGTCTATAAAATATGTTCAGACAGAATATCAAAAAGATGTTTTTGGTTTCGGAAAAATGATCTATGAAAAGAACCACAAGCTTTGGCATAAATTAAGCAAGGACTGGGATGTTTATTTTAAAAATGCCGAAGTGGAAATCAAGTCAAATATATTTATCAGAAGTTCCGGCATGTCCAAATAAAAATCTCGGTTACTTGCGTGTCCGATTTGCGGACAGATACCCATTGGTTGGTTTTATGTCCTTTTGGGCGTAAAACCCGGAAAGGACTTGGATCTTATCATGATTGACAGGGAATCTATAAATACCAAACAGGCTATATGCATATTATCATTGCTAATATTCGGCAGCAGCGCCATTTTTGGCAGTGTTGCAGGATCTGCACATGATTCATGGATCACCCTTTTAGCTGCTATGGTACTGGCGGCTCCTTTTTTTATCGTGTTTTCGCGTATTATAAAGCTTTTCCCCGGGTCGGATATATTTGACATTGCTTTAACGGTTTTCGGAAAAATAGCGGGCAGAATTTTTATTTTATTGTATACNNACGCTGTACTCAACCTATCTTGGTGCCCTTGTGTTAAGAAACTTTACAGAATTTGTACAGGTTGCAACCAAACCAGAAACACCGCAGTGGGCAATTCTCATCATTTTAATAGCAGCTATCGTATACCTTGTATTTAATGGGGTACAGGTGCTGGGGAAATGGTCTGCTGTAATTATGCCGATTTATCTAATTATCGTAACCGCCACTGTTATACTCGCTTATCAGCAAATGGATTTTTCCAATCTATTCCCCATCGCGAGTAGTGACACCGGTGTTATGGCGGATTCCGCCATCAAACTCTTCACCTTTCCATTTGCCGAAACGGTTTTGTTCTTAACAATAACAAAATCGTTAAAAAAAAGCCAGAGTCCTTATAAAATATACATGATAGGCCTTCTAATCGGCGGTGCGGTCATGCTGATTGTTTTTTTTCGCAACCTTTTTGTCTTAGGAGGACCAACCATGGAATCCGAATTGTTTCCGTCTTACACCACGATACGAATTGTCAGAGTGGGAACGTTTTTACAAAGATTGGAATCCACCATTAGCAGCAATTTCTACCTCGGAGGAATAACCAAAATAGCAGTCTGTCTTTTCGGAGCATCTATCGGAACCGCCAAGCTATTGGGGATAAAGGGT
>DOWI01000323.1 GCA_003519645.1 Oscillospiraceae bacterium | reverse complement strand
GTGTCAGGGCAGAAACTCTGGCGGATGATTTTCCTTACCGGGGTCGGGAGTTTCGGCTGCGCAATGCGGCGCGGGACTGTGAACGGATACCGCTCCCGGTTCTGCGCAAAAGTCTTGAGGTTTTGGCTGATGCAGACCGGACTTTGAAGTCTTCCCGTGCCGATAAGAGAACTGTTCTGGAGCAAACAGCAGCAAAGCTGATTATACTTTCCCGAAAGGGATCTTCGACATGATTCGTGTACGTGAGGCAATTGTGGTTGAAGGTAAATATGATAAAATAAAACTGGCTTCGGTTGTGGATGCGCTTGTCATTGAAACGAATGGATTCGGCATTTTCAAGGACAGGCAGCTCATGGAACTAATTCGGCTTCTGGCGCGTGAACGCGGGCTGTTGATTCTTACAGACAGCGATTCTGCAGGTTTTGTGATACGAGATTATCTAAGCGGTGCAATCCCTCCCGAGCAAATAAAACATGCATATATACCAAACCTGTCTGGAAAGGAACGTCGGAAGAATGTGCCGTCCAAAGAAGGCTTTTTGGGTGTTGAAGGTGTAGATGGGAGTACGATTGCCAACGCAATCCGAAATGCCGGCGCGACAATCGAGGATGAATCGGCAGTTCCCCAAAGCCAGTCTCCTTTGACAAAAATGGATTTATATGAAACAGGTCTTGTCGGAAGGGAGTTCAGCGCCACCCGCCGCAGGCAACTGCTTGGATTACTCGGACTGCCGAAATCCTTGTCTGCAAACCGGCTTGTTGCTGTCCTCAATATGACAATGACACGCAAGCGCTTTGGGGAGACTCTTCGGGACTTAGGATGGATCGAATATGAATATGAATTTGAATAAATGGGGGAGGTATGACAGCCCCCACCTATGTAGTTGTATAAAACAAGACTCCCCATTAATCGGCTTTAATCCAATTAGTGGGGAGTCTTGGTATTATAATTTATTAAGCTTCTCGAACCAGATCCGACATACAGTATAATCCAGGTTTCCGGGATGTTAAAAATAGACCGGCATTAATTGCGCCCACGGCGAAAATCTCTTTTGATAAAGCTGTATGAGAAATGCTGATCATTTCGTCATGTCCTGCAAAGAGAATTTCATGCTCACCCACAATTGTGCCGCCACGAACCGAGGAAATACCGATTTCTTGTTTGCTTCGCTTCTGGCGGACTGCATGACGATCATAAACATACTTCGATTTATAATCTAGAGATTCTGACATTGCGTCAGCAAGCATCAGAGCGGTGCCGGACGGTGCATCAATCTTCTGATTGTGATGCTTTTCTATGATTTCAATATCAAAATTATTACCCAATACGGTTGCAGCCTTTCGTGCAAGTTCGGTAACCAAGCTGATGCCAAGCGACATATTACCGCTGTAGAAGATAGGAATAAAATCCGACAGCTTTCGAACCTCTGCGACCTGATCCTCCATAAGACCGGTGGTTGCAACCACGACAGGCGTTTTATACTCAAATGCGTAAACAAGAACACTGTCCAGGGCACTTGGATGCGAAAAATCAATGATTACATCCGCTTCAATCTGGCAATTTGATGGATTGGCATATACGGGATACCCCGCATGGCGCTCGGTATTAATATCAAAACCGGCAACGATTTTGCAGTCAACACGTTCGGAAACACATGCCGTAATGACACGACCCATTTTTCCGTTGCAGCCGCTGAGAATAATTTTTGTCATCTGAAAACAACGTCCCTTCTGCGCCGCTGGCGCAAATTATTGCACAATCCGAATATAGAATCAGTCTATCAGGTTATGACGGCGCATTACGATCGCAAGCGCCTGCCGACTCTGATCATCCATTTGGTATAGAGGCAGACGGCACGGACCAACATTCATCCCCATCAGATTCATCGCTTCCTTAACCGGGATGGGGTTTACATCAGAGAATAATGCAGATATCAGATCAAACAGTTCAAGCTGCAGTGAGCAACTCCCTTTAATGTCACCACCAAACCAGCGGCGAGCAATCTCACTGGTCTTGTCAGGTATGATATTGGACATAACCGAAATAACTCCTTTTCCGCCAAGCGAAAGGATTGGAACAATCTGATCGTCATTACCTGAGTAAATATCAATATCATCGCCGCAAAGGGATGCGGTTTTTGCTATCGATGATATATTACCGTTTGCTTCCTTAATAGCAACTATGTATGGGTTTTCGCAAAGCTTCGCATAGGTCTCGGGTTTGATATCGACACCGGTGCGGGAAGGAACGTTGTATAGGATAATTGGCATCTTAACACTATCGGCGACAGCCGTATAATGTGCAATAAGGCCGCGCTGGGAAGTTTTATTGTAATAAGGCGTAACAACCAGAAGGGCATCCACGCCAAGCTCTTTTGCCTCACGGGAAAGCGCGATACAGTAGTCGGTATCGTTTGAGCCTGTGCCGGCTATGANNAACCGGCACACGCCCTTTTGTTTGCTCGACTGCAATACGTATGACCTCTACATGCTCTTCGTCGTTTAACGTAGAGGATTCTCCTGTTGTACCGCAGGCAATTATAGCGTTGGTTCCGTTTTCAATCTGCCATTCCACAAGTTCGCGATATTTATTATAGTTGACACTTCCGTCTGCGTTCATGGGTGTTACAATCGCTACGCCGGTGCCGGTGAAAATTGTTGTTTTACTCATAATAATCTACCCTTTCGATAAGATAGTTTGGGCATATCTTGCCTCTAAAGAATAGAGGCATCAAACGATGGTTATTCCGCTGGAAAAGCTAATCGGCGAAACCCTCGGCGCAGAGAAGCTCTGCAAGGAGAACAGCGCCGCCTGCAGCTCCCCGTAGGGTGTTGTGTGACAGTCCTACAAATTTAAAATCATATTGCGTATCCTCACGCAGACGACCGAGTGTAACCGCCATACCGCCTTCTAGGTTGCGGCAGAGTGATGCTTGGGGCATATTTTCTTCATTGAAATAGTTTAGAAACTGCTTTGGGGCGCTTGGCAGATTCAGCTCCTGCGGACGTCCGGAAAAGCTATTCCAAGTCTCAATGATCTCATCTTTGGACGGCTTTTTGTCAAAGCTGCAGTAAACCGCGGCAAAATGTCCGTTTGATACCGGAACGCGCAGACATTGCGCTGTGAAGCCAGGGGAGGATGCCGGAACGATGACCCCGTTTTCAATATTACCCCAGATTTTCAGAGGCTCCTGTTCGGATTTTTCTTCTTCTCCCCCAATATAAGGGATTACATTGTCAACCATTTCAGGCCATGATTCAAATGTTTTTCCTGCACCTGAAATAGCCTGATAGGTGCATACAAGCGCTTTATTTACGCCCCATTTTGATAGTGGGTAAAGAGCGGGAACATAACTTTGAAGCGAGCAATTTGACTTCACCGCAATGAAGCCTTTTTTTGTACCCAGACGGTCACGCTGATACGGTATTATATTTACATGATCGTAATTAAGTTCCGGTATGATCATCGGCACGTCGGGCGTAGTGCGGTGTGCGCTGTTGTTTGATATAACTGGACACTCGGCTCGTGCGTAAGCTTCCTCAAGAGCACGTATGTCATCCTTGGGCATATCAACGGCGCAGAATACAAAATCTGCCTGTGAAGCAACTTTCTCAACCTTTGAAGCATCCTGAACCATAAGATTTTTCATGGATTCAGGCATTGGGGTTTCCATAACCCAACGGTTTCCTACCGCTTCCTCATAGGTCTTTCCGGCAGAACGCGGGCTAGCCGCAATCACTGATACATGAAACCACGGGTGATTTTCTAAAAGCGAAGCAAAGCGCTGTCCAACCATACCGGTGCAGCCAATTATACCAACATTCCATTTTTTCATTTATAACTCTTTTCCTTTCCCTGAGGCTCAATGCCGCTATTTAAATTTTGATAGAAAAAAACCGGTTGAAAACCGGTTGTCATCGACCTATAATAGATGCATCTACGCATGAGAAAATAAATATTCATGCGTGAATAGCGCTCCACCATAAGCATGATGACAACCTCACGATTATTTACCGTGAAGCCAGACAAGCCGCCCTCCGGGGACGTCATTTCTTCGGCGCTGATGCCTTTCTTCTACGCTCAAAGACCCGGTGTCTCACATAGATTACTCTTCATTCAGCGCGCCTCTATTCCGTTAAGGTCATTGTAACATTACAGGTCTTTGTTGTCAAATGAATTTTGGATAACGAAATTCCATCAAATCTTTCCAGTAATAGTATCTTGACGGCATGTGTTAAGATGGATAATAGCTTCTATATTTATATTTCATTTATATGCAGTGTTTTTATAATAATACGAAGCATCAAAAGTATATGAATTTAATAAAATAAAACACTGAAAGGCAAGAGTTTTTGATGAGAAAAAGTGATTTTTACTACGATTTGCCGCAGGAATTGATTGCACAGGAGCCTGTCGATCCCCGTGATCATTCAAGGCTGCTTGTGATTAACCGTGATTCAGGTAAACTTGAGGATAAAATTTTTCGAAATCTTACGGAGTACTTACATCCGGATGATTGTCTTATTTTGAACGACAGCCGCGTGCTGCCCGCGCGACTATATGGGAACAAAAAAAATACCGGTGGGGCAGTCGAGCTTCTGCTTCTAAGCCCCAAAGGCACCAACCGCTGGGAGGTTCTTGCGGGCCCGGGAAAAAGGGCGAAGAAGGGCAATATACTGGTGTTCGGCGGCGGGCTTCTGGAAGCTGAGGTTCTTGATATAATTGACGAGGGAAACAGGCTGGTTGAATTTCACTACGAGGGAAACTTTTACAATATTTTGGAACGAATCGGTGAAATGCCCCTGCCGCATTATATAACAAAGCATCTTGACAATGCTGAAAGGTATCAGACCGTTTATGCAAGAGAGCCGGGATCGGCCGCGGCGCCTACGGCAGGACTGCATTTTACACCCGATCTGTTATCTGAAATTCGGAAAAAAGGAATTGATATTGGTTTTATCACACTGCATGTAGGTCTTGGGACATTTAGACCGGTCAAGGTTGATAACATTGAAAATCATCATATGCATTCGGAACATTATGAGCTGCCGCCAGAAACTGCCGAACTAATTAACAGAACACGGGAACGGGGTGGACGCGTCATTGCTGTTGGCACAACAAGCTGCCGCACGATTGAAAGTGTGAAACTGACAAATGGAAAAGTCAAGCCGTCGGAAGGATGGACAAGCATTTTCATATCTCCCGGCTATAAATTTCAGGTGCTGGACGGATTGCTTACCAATTTTCATCTTCCTGAAAGCACTTTGATTATGCTTGTAAGTGCATTCGCGGGCTATCAAAATACGATGTCTGCTTATTCGCATGCAGTAAGAGAGAGATATCGTTTCTTCAGCTTTGGGGATGCAATGCTGATTATTTGAAAGGAGCGCAACCCATGTCTATAAATATAATCAAAACCGAGGGTGGGGCACGCAGGGGTGTTTTTACTACGCCTCATGGGGTTGTGCAGACTCCGGCATTTATGAATGTCGCAACACAGGGTGCTATAAAAGGTGGGGTATCTGCATATGATCTTAGCAATCTTAAATGTCAGGTCCAGCTGTGCAATACGTATCACCTTCACGTAAGACCGGGTGATGAAACGGTGAGGAAGCTGGGAGGGCTTCATAAGTTCACGGGATGGAACGGTCCGATTCTCACCGACAGCGGGGGATTCCAGGTGTTTTCTCTTTCAAAACTTCGGAAAATAAAGGAAGAGGGCGTATACTTTGCTTCGCATGTGGATGGACGAAAGCTGTTTATCGGGCCCGAGGAAAGCATGCGTATACAATCAAACCTCGCATCCACGATCGCCATGGCTTTTGATGAATGTGTAGAGAATCCATCAACTTATGAATATGCAAAGGCTTCCAGTGAACGTACTGTCAGATGGCTACGGCGCTGCCGGGAGGAAATGACTCGTTTGAATAAAGAAGAGAGCGCCTTGAATCCGAAACAAATGTTGTTTGGTATTAATCAGGGCAGCATATATGAGGATTTACGCGTTGGGAACATGAAGGAAATCGCAGATATGGAGCTTGACGGCTTTGCAATCGGCGGTCTTGCGGTAGGGGAGACCGCCCAAGAGATGTACAGCGTAATCGAAGCAGTAGAGCCGTATATGCCTAATAACAAGCCACGCTATCTTATGGGGGTAGGTACTCCCGCTAATATAATTGAAGCTGTTTACCGTGGTATAGACCTTTTTGACTGCGTTATGCCATCAAGAAACGCTAGGCACGGTCACGTATTTACATGGCAGGGTAGACGCAACCTATTCAATGAAAAATATGCGCTGGATGAATCTCCGCTGGACGAGGAATGTGATTGTCCAACTTGCCGCAGGCACTCGCGGGCATATATCCGTCATCTATTCAAAAGCGGCGAAATGCTGGCTATGCGACTTTGTGTAATGCATAACCTCTATTTTTATAATACATTGCTTGAGCAAATCCGCGAAAGCCTTGATCATGGAACTTTTTCAAATTTTCATAAAAAATTTACAGATATATTAGACAAGCGTATTTAAAACACTTGCTATCAGGCTGAAAAGCCGATATAATAAGAGGGATTTTTTAGGGAGGTGCTTTATTTGTTTCAGTTTAATGCTTTTTTTGCTACAGCCACGCCTAATGCCCAAGCGAATCCAATTGGTGCTTTAGCGTCACTCCTACCATTTCTGATTCTTATTCCACTGATGTATTTTCTGATGATTCGTCCTCAGAAAAAGAAACAGAAGGAAGAACAGAAAATGCGCAATAGCCTGCGGGTGGGTGATGAGATCACTACAATCGGGGGCATTACAGGTCGTGTTCTGAATATCAAAGAAGACGTTATGGTGATTGAAACCGGCGCAGATAGGTCGAAAATGACGATTAAAAAATGGGCATTGCAGAGCGTTGATACCATCCATGATAATGATGATATAGACGATGATGACGATGACGATGATGATGATATCTAATTAATATCTGTATCACATCAGTGTACTATTTTGTCCTTCCGGAGAATATGCTGTACCGAAGTGGAATTTAATCGGGTAAGCCGATGGTTCAGGGGAGGGACTGGTATTGAAAACGCGCAAAGAAGAGCCTGCTATGTTAAAACGTGTGCGACCGGTATTTATCGGCACAGCAGCCGGTATGCTCTGTTGTTTGGCGGTGCTTTTATTGTTTGCACTGCTGATGGCAGCACGTGATATTCCTCAGTCGGCGGTCACACCGATGGCAGTGGCTGCGGCAGCAATGGGTGCGTTTATCGGGGGATTTATATCAGCACGCATTGCAGGCTCAAGAGGCTTGTTTTATGGCGCTGCCTGCGGCGCATTGATGTATCTGCTTATTTTGGTCGCCGGAATATCATTGCTGCAGAGTATAAGCGGATGGTATGCTGTCGCCAAGTTGTTGGTTATTATGGTCAGTGCGGCGATTGGCGGGGTATACGGTGTTAATAGGCGTCGTCGTAGGTAGACGATGCCTTCCGATTCGAATATCGAAATTTGTTGAAATTATGTCTGCGGTATGATAGAATCTATATATTAGGTTGATTATATAAGTTTTATATTGTCGCAGAATCCGGAGGAAAAACCATGAAACATATTAAAACCGTTAACAAACAGAATCTCAAGGAAACCGCAGTGAAAGGCGGATGCGGCGAATGCCAGGCTTCCTGCCAGTCTGCCTGCAAAACCTCTTGCACGGTAGCCAATCAGAAGTGTGAGAAATAACATTCGTGTGACGGTTCAATCTGGAATATTGCTTGAACCGCTCCTTAAAATGCGGTATAACAGTGGGGCGGATATATAAATCCGCCCCACTCATTTACAGATTGCTTGAGGGAAGTTACATAATGATACATCGATACCAGAATAATGGCTATAATATCGTGCTGGATGTAAACAGCGGAGCGGTGCATTTAGTTGATGAACCGACCTATAAACTTCTGGAACTGCTTGATGAGAACCTAGAGCAAATGGAGGAGACCTGCCCAGCTGATTTAATTCAAGCATTGTCGGGTGAATATAATAAGCAGACAGTAATTGATATTTATAATGAGCTGCTAGATTTATATCATGCAGGTCAGCTGTTTAGTTGTGATGATTATGAACAGTTTGCAGATAAAATGGGTCATTCACCTCTTAAAGCTATGTGCCTCCATGTTACGCACGACTGCAATTTGCGCTGCAAATATTGCTTTGCCGGTCAGGGCGTATACGGTGGAGAAAAAAAGCTAATGAGCCAGAAGGTTGCCTTGTCGGCAATCGATTTTTTAATTGAGAAATCAGAGGGACGCCGTAATCTGGAAATGGATTTTTTCGGCGGTGAACCATTAATGAATTTTGATGTAATAAAAAAGACTGTTGAATACGGACGTAGTCTTGAAAAGAAGCATAATAAAGTTTTTAGGTTTACGACAACGACAAATGGTGTTCTGTTAAATGAGGAGATTGCAGATTTTCTTAACAGGGAAATGAATAATGTAGTTTTATCTTTTGACGGTCGTCGCAATGTTAATGACGCAATGAGACCGAATGCAGGTGGCAAGGGGAGTTATGACAGCATTGTGCCCAAATACCGGCATTTTGTAACAATACGCGGAGATAAAGATTATTATGTCCGCGGAACATTTACAAAAAATAATTTGGATTTCACACAGGATGTTTTACACATGGCTGACCTCGGATTTGATCAGTTGTCTGTGGAACCGGTTGTGAGCGATCCAAACCTGCCGTTTTCAATTCGTGAGGACGATCTGCCGCGCGTGTTTGATGAATATGATCATCTCGCACAAATCATGCTGGAACGTAAAAAAACGGGTAAAAGCTTTAATTTCTTTCATTTTATGATCGACCTTGATCAGGGTCCGTGCGCGATCAAACGACTAAGGGGTTGCGGATGCGGCAACGAATACGCCGCGGTTGATCCAAATGGCGATGTTTATCCCTGTCATCAATTTGTTGGCCAGCCCGAATGGAAAATGGGCAGTGTGCTGACCGGCGAATACGATCTTGATATCAAGGATCGGTTTGCACACTCTACTGTTTATGACAAACCTGAATGCCGCAAATGCTGGGCTAAATTTTATTGCTCCGGTGGCTGCAATGCAAATAACAATCAGTATATGGGCGATATTTTGCATTCACATTTTTTGTCCTGTGAATTGGAAAAAAAGCGTCTTGAATGTGCGATTATGATTAAAGCAGCGTTGTACGAATGAGCATATACCAACCCTCTTTCGCATACAGTATAGAAGGAACATAAATCTTCAGGCTGTGCAGGTTATGTGGGAGGTGCTTTATGGGTATAAAAAGGACAAACTATAGCAGGGCTTCATCGGCTTCCGATTATGCGGCAAAAGCAGTCGCTTCATGGGCTGAGTTTCTGGCTGCTAATCGTTTGCTGGTTTTATTCTCCATGGTTTTTCTTGCGGGATCGGTACTGGGCGTGATGATCTATGCCTTATCCGGTTCGATTATTGGGGAGGAACTGGGGACAATACTGGAAGTAAGAGCAATTATTGGCGGATTCAGAGACGGTGTTTCAGCATTGTTTTCATCGATTTTTTCTACAATACTGCTTTTAGCACTCCTGTTTCTCTGCGGTATTTCGGCGTGTGGTGCGCCCTTTGCCACTGTGGTTCCGCTTTTTTTCGGGATGGGGCTGGGCCTTACCGAAGCCTACTATAGTGCTACGGGCTTACATGGATTTATTGCTTCCGCAATCTTAATTGTTCCGCATTATCTTGTTGCCGCAACCGCCCTGCTGTTCGGCAGCATGGAGTCGATTCGTATGTCGCTGCTTCTAAGTAGGCAGCTGCTGTCTGACGGCGGTATTGGAGGTCTCTGGCAAGATTTTAAGATGTATTGCGTTCGGTTTCTTGCTTACCTGACACTTGGGTTTGCCTCAGGTATTGTGGATGTATTATTTCGACTGATATTTGGTTCATTTTTTCAAAAATAATTCACATTAAATGCGGCAGGTTTTGTTGACCAGGCGGCAGAGGATTTTTTATCATAGATGGCAGTGTATCGAGATACGGGAATTAAATAGGCTCGGATGTTTGAAAGGGATGGTAGTGCACATGGCGGGATTTTTCGGATTGTTCGATTATAGCAAACCGGGG
This sequence comes from Oscillospiraceae bacterium, assembly GCA_003519645.1. Next base: position 3,084 of record DOWI01000323.1, on the reverse strand, counting down.
CCAGGCGTTCAGAAGAACGCATCGAAAAAAAAGTCTTTTGTTATATTTTTTGAAATTTTAGCAAGGAAATTCTGGAAACTAATTAGCGTTAATTTATTGTTCGCTTTGTTTTCTCTGCCGGTTTTAACTGTGGGTCTTGCTAACACGGGACTATCCTATGTCACAAGGAATTTTGCAAGAGAAAAACATGCCTTTATCGGCGGTGACTTTATCGATACCATTAAGAAAAACTGGAAGCAAGGCTTAGTTGTCGGGATTATAAACCTTTTATTTACAGTAGTCGCTGTGTTTGCAGTTGTTTTTTATTTTCAGGTTGACGATATTATTGGTTATATCGCACTCGCCTTAATGCTATCAATTATTTTAATCTTTACCTTTATGAAATATTACATGTATATGATGCTGGTTACATTCAAGCTTAGTATAAAACAGCTGTATAAAAATAGCCTAATTTTCGCTTTTGCAGGATTTGGGAGGAATCTGCTGCTGTTTTTTATATTCGGTTTATTTTACATTCTTGCCGCTCTGATTTTGTATATGGATCTAGTTATTGGGATACTTGTGGTTACTTTCATGTATATACTCCTGTTTCCGGCATTTCGTATGCTGCTCATTCAGTTTACGGTGTTTCCGCTTATTAAAAAGCATATGATAGATCCATATTATAAAGAACATCCAAATGAGGATAAGGATGCAAAGCGTGCTTTGAATATTTTTGACGATGAAGAAGATGATGATGAGGAAAAAGTGTTTGAGGATACCCTGCCAACTGAGGACGAGGAACCAAAAACTACTTTCCCTCGTCAATACTCTGAGGAAGAAATGAGGAGACTTCGCCGTAAACATAGACGCAAGGATGAAGATGATGACGGCACAATCTGAAATGATCTGGAAAAATATCCGTATTGCATAGCTGGATTACAACACAAAAGCGGCGTTACGGTCAGGCCTTTATTTATGGCGGCACGGCTGAAAGCTCGTGCCGCTAAAGTTTGATATATCGTGCATAATGAAAATCGTGATTTACATTGGATTGAGAAATACGTACGGCTCCGAAAAGCGATGGGGATTTTTGCTCGGTTCAGTGTATGGACTTTTATGCTGTTGATGAAATAAAGTAGGGTTTATCATTTATGACCGCAGAAAGATTGTGGACTTGATGCCACAGGCATTGAAAAAAGCTGATGTTCAGCGCTATTCAGGACTTTACATAATAAGTATCCCCCGGCATTAGCCGGGGGATACTTATTATGATGGCAAAACGGGCTTGCTTTTTGAAAATTGAATACTCATTCATAAATACATTCCTACTACAAACGTGATGAGCGTTAGCCATGTTAGCGGATGCGCCATGACCCCGATAGGGCGAGCGAGAAACAAACGACTATAAATGTCGGGTTGCTCCCGGTAAGACCATAACAGGAAATAAGGACAATGTTACTCCCGTCCAGCCACAGTCCGAGCTTAAAGAACTCTTCGTATTTCATAATGTCGCAGGCAATGGGGGTGGCCTCGAGAGAATCTCGGGTGAAACTCCCGTGGAGTTAGTTAGAAGCTAAACGCTTGATGATTGCCCTTACCTGTAATGCGGTTGGCATACTGTTTTCAATGCGTCTTAAGGCACCTGCGTGTAATGTTCCCTTCTAGGGCTAGAGCATACCACGCACGTGCGATTGCCAAAAGCCAAGCGGACAAATTAAAGTCAGAATATTTTTAACATGCTAATGACTTATTTAAGTATTACCGAAACACAAAGTCGTAAGCAACGAAATTGATGGTTTGGGTTTTTGATGCGCCACAGTATTTGCTCGCCCAAAGCTTGACCTAATTCATCCGCAAATATCCTGGCAGTAGAGTGATTTGATATATACGAAGTCAACTCCGGCGTATTATCAAATCCGCAAACTGTCATTTTTTTATACAGATTGTAAGGCGGAGCCTGTAACTGATAAGCATATTTTGCAATGTTGTCATTGGCGCATACAAATGCGGTGGGAAGCTCATCAATTTCTAATAATTGCTGATAAAATCCGGCAGTATCAAAGTGTTTGTTTGAGCTTTTAAAATTAAGCAGTAATTCGTTGTTGCGTGTCAAAGAATTTTCGTTCATAGCACGATGATATCCATCCCAACGCTCATAAAAACTTTGACATGAGTCTCTGTTGCCTACAAAAGCAATTTTAGTATGCCCTTGGGATATTAGGTGTTGCGTGAGTTGATATGAAGCAGCTGTATTTTCAACCATAACCACATCGCAGATTTTATTGTTTCCGGACAAATCCCTTGATATATCAAAGGAAACTAAAGGTATATTAAGAGATGCAACTTTTTTATAATACTCATCCTGAAACAAACCTGCGATCACAATCCCGTCCAGGGGCTTAATGGTTAGAGTAGATGGTAGAATCAACGACTGCTCGTTTTCAGGCTCTACAATCACAAACCGCATAGTACAATGATTCTGACTTAAATGCCGCTCCATATTTTGTATAATCGGCATCCAAAAAGAATTGCCAAAGGAATTAGCGTGGCAAACAAATGCAATTTCCAAGTGTATAGTATCATTTTTTTCGGATACACCCAACAGCTCGTCATTGGGCTCATCTTCTAAAAGAGGGTGCTTGTAACCCAACTCAGCAGCTTTGCTAAGTATTCGTTGTCTGGTTCTTTCTTTAACGCCACCGTTACCATTAAATACTTTAGATACAGTGTTGCGTGAATAATTTAAGTGTTGTGCGATGGTTTCCTGAGTGATTTTCTTATTTTTATTCATCTTTATGTCCATTCCTTTCTGTCACGAAACTGCTTTTGCAGTGAGATTTATGAACTGTCCATTAGGGGATGTGTTGTTTGATTTTTATTTTTCTGATTTTAAATTAAAAATACAATTTAAATATAGTGTACTAATTTATTTGATAAATGTCAACTATGTAAAATAAATACATCACTAAATATATATTATGTAAAAAATACTTAAGAAATGTAAACAAAACCGAAGAAATATACAAAAATTATAAATATACTTGTGTTATATATAGATTTATTGAATATAATAAAAATGAACATTGACAATTAAATACAGCA
>DOWI01000393.1 GCA_003519645.1 Oscillospiraceae bacterium | reverse complement strand
AGTAGGGCAAGGGCTCTGCTCTTTCCCAGTAAAGATACGGTGCATAGAGACAAAGGACGTTATGCCTTTCCCTTTGCACCCTTTGTACCGCCCAGCGAAACGCCTGAAAGCAGATTGGTTTCATAGGAAAAGGTGAGTGCCTGGCGTTCGCGGTGTCGTTTGAATGCCAGCTCAATCATTTTATCCAGAAGAGATGCAAAGTTTACACCTGCCGCATCCCAGAGATAGAACGAGAGGGAGCCGGGGATGGTATTAATCTCGTTTACATACAGTGCACCCGAACCTTTATCGTTTAGAAAATCGATACGCGCTACACCGGAACAGCCGAGTGCCTGAAATGTCCTTATGGCAAGCTCGCGTACCTGTGCATCCATTTCGGCCGAAATATCTGCGGGCAGCTTGCGTTTCAAGCTGCTCATGCCGCTTTTTTCTCCGCCCGCTTCTCCGGCATTGCTCATGTATTTATCACTGAAATCAAGAATATCATGGGATGTGACAGGTTCCTCACACACCGATGCCTGTGCGCTGTCGGCGTCACCCAGAANNCGAGCAGTTGATTTCACGCAGGTTTTGAACAGCAGGCTCAACCAAGGCTTTGGAGGAGAAGCTGAAAGCTGTGTCTAATGCCTTTTTAAGGGACGTCCGATCGGATGCAAGGGAGATACCGACAGATGAACCGAGATTGACAGGCTTAATGATTACGGGATATTCAAACTTTCCCTCAATTTCTTTCAAAATCTTCTCTTCCTCGACAGCAAACTGCCGGCCGGTAAAAGCAGTGGCATCAAGCACCGGCAATCCGGCTTGACGCAGTACCGCTTTCATTGCAAATTTATCCATACCAAGGGCAGAGGAAAGCACATCGCAGCCGGTGTAAGGAACACCCAGCATCTCCAGCATCCCCATGAGAGTACCGTCCTCGACATTTGTACCGTGTACCACCGGCAGGGCAATATCAAATACACCCACAAGATTATTGCCGAGCTTTTTGGCAGGATAACGGAGGAGCGCAACACGTCCGTCCTGCGGAACCATAATCACACGAACCGCCTTTTCGATACAGGACTTTATATCCTTATAGCTGTCTATATCGCCCATATGCTCGCCGGTATAGAATTTGTTATCCTTGGATATATAAATCGGCAGGGCATCATATTTTGAGCTGTTCAGGGCTGTAAAAGCCTGAATTCCTGATATAATCGAAACCTCATGCTCCACGCTGCGCCCGCCGAAAAAGACGGCTACGGTTGTTTTCATAACAACATCATCTCCATATAGATATATTCAGTGACCAATAAACTAAAAATTGTCGGGGAGGTCGTTTTCAAGCAAAACGGTGCGCTTGCCTTCGTCGGGAAGGGATTTCACGATCTCCAGCGCTTTCTCAAGGCTGACAGATACGAAAAGCTTTTCTTTCGGGAAGCCGGCTTTAATAAGCCCATCCTTAAGAGGAGGTGCCTGCTTTTCTCCCACAAGTACGGCATAGTCGCATCGTGTCGCCGCATAGGAACCCAGCTCCCGATTTAGGGCATCCTGCCGCTCACCAAGCTCCACCATTCNNCGGAATCCTGCGGGATTGGAGTTGTAGGCATCATCAATATAACCGTTGGGCAGAAGCTGCAATCTGTGTTCAACCGGCTTCAGCCGCTTTATCGGAACCACAAGTTCAGTCAGAGTTATGCCGAGTTGATGGGCAACCGCAATACCGCCTACAATATTCTGGATATTATGGGCGCCCAGTAGTTTTGTTGAAAAAGCCCTTGCTTCTCCGTCAGGTGCCACAACCGTAAATGTGCTCCCGTATCCGCTTACCTTTATGTCCTTGACCTTATAATCCGCATGGCTGTCCTGGTCTATGCTGTAGGAAACAGACCGAACACCCACCTTTTGTGACTGGATATGCGGGTTGTCGGCGTTCAAGAAAATCAGACCGTCATCCGGAATGGAATCCGCCAGCTCGAACTTGGTTTTAATGATGTTGTCCACCGTTTTAAAGGTTTCAAGATGCTGCTCGCCGATTGAAGTAATCATTCCGTATTTCGGACGCACGAGTCGGCATATTTCACCAATGTCCCCAGTGTTTTTTGCGCCCATTTCGGCAATAAAAATCTGGTGGGTGGGGCGGAGATATTCTCGCACCGTTCGTACAATCCCCATTGTGGTATTATAATTCTCAGGAGTAATCAGCACATTATATTTCACCGACAGGAGGGATCCCAGGAAATTCTTTGTGCTGGTTTTGCCATAGCTGCCTGTGATGCCAATCACAATAAGCTGCGGCATGGCTTCTAATATGCGTTTTGCATCCCTGCGATATCGATTTGCAATGGCGTTTTCTATGGGTTGATTCATCAAATTGGCAAAGGGAACCGAAAGCGGTGTTAAAGCCGCCCATAAAAACAAGCCTCCAAGACTGATCCGTACCATACCGGTGAGATATACCACAGCAAAAACAGCATTCATAAGAATAAAAAGGGTTAAAAACAGGCGTTTGACTCTGGCGGTGAACGCCAGAGGCTTTTTTGCTTTTTTTGGTTTGTTCAGGTAGGCATGAATCAGAAGAAGAAGCGAGCAGGCTGTACGTACCATCCAGTCACTGGGCTGGATGAGAAAACAGGAGACGGCGATCATTGCGATTAGCAGCCAACCCATCTGGTTGGCTACTGTGCTCCGATTTTGTTTCAGCCATCGGATGTATCTCTCATTACGATAAGCATTAAGCTGCAGCATGTGAATGAATTGCATGGATAACAGCATGCATTCGGCTGTAAATGCAGCATACAGAACAATGGTTGCGATAACTTCAGGCATGAGCGATTCTCCCTTAATGCTGCCTACGGTCTGTATGTCATTCAGACAATACAGCAGCGTTCATCGGCGGCAATTTAATTAACAAATGAATCCAAAACGCGGCTGCACTGTCCCCAATGATCCGCAAACGAAAAATGGCCGGCTCCTCTTAATACCACAAGACCTGCTCCGGGGATCAGCCTTTCCATGGTCTGGCCATCGGAAAGCGGCGTTGCGGTATCGTTTTCGCCCCAGATAAGTAGTGNNCATTTACCGACAGAACCATGGTGCGGCGCATAACCGGGCTTGCGTTACGATAGTCGGCAGAGCCTGTTTTACGGCGCATTCTTTCGGCAAGCATGGGCAAGATGCGCCTTGCCGCCTTATAGGAGTAAACCTTTATATAGTAGCCGAGACTCCGTTTGGGCTTTATGCCGGCGGCATCCATCAGAATAATTTTGGGAACGGTAAAGGGGAGTCTCGGGCGGTTCATCATCTTAATGATAATTCTGCCGCCATAGGAATGGCCAATCAGCAGTGGTGATTTCAGCCCCACCGCATCCGAAAATTTCAATACAAAATCCACATAGTCGTCCACCGAANNCCGAAAACGGCACGGCAGGTTCTTGGCTCCCGCCGAAACCGGGCAGGTCGGGCGCCACCACTCGGCAGCGCGGAGAAAGGTGATCAATAATCAGACGGTATGTCTGTGCAGGCGCCGCCCATCCATGCAGCAAAAGCACCTCGGGCCCGCTGCCCTCATCAATATAACGGACGCGCCGTCCGTCTATCTGTATTTCCATGACAGCACCCCTGCTTCATAAATCATGCGTAAATATCGGGCGGGTTCATTACTGCGGTGTAGGCATATAAAACCCATCATCTTTTCAGTATATGCCGTGGTGTGGTTGCACATNNGATTGTGCAACCACATTCCAAACTACAGAAAAGCCGCCCCGTAAAGCCACGCTCAAACCGTGCCGTGCTTGACTTTTGGGGCGGCATAAACTCGATCTCAGAAGTTATCCCACCAGTTTGTGGCCTCTGTTGGTTGCGTGGTCGTGGTAAGCTTGGTTTCGCTTACCCTGAGGGTCACCATGCTGCCCTCCTCAAGGGATTTGCCTGCTTCTTGAACGCTTTCAACAATATCAATGTCATAGGTTTCGGAATAAACCTTGCTTATGGTTACACGAAATCCCAATGATTTCAGCAGCTGCTCTGCCTGCTGGGAATTCCATCCCGACAAATCGGGCACCAGCTTATCCTTCGGCCCGTCGCTGATGATGACCTTGATTGTAGCGCCTGCGGCGGCGGGCGTCTCGGCGTTGGGTGTCTGTTTGATGATCTCGCCTATTGGACGGTCACTGTATACCTTATATTCAACTTCAACCTTCATCCCACCGATTAGGTTGCTTTCACGCACATCATAATAACTCTTGCCGACAAGGCCCGGTGTAGCATATGACGCTTCTTCGGTCTGGGTTGTGGTGGTGGATGTCGTAGTTGATTCAATCAGTGATGGAAGGGGCGTGCTTGAGGTTTCCTCACCGCCGCGGAACAGGTCGGGGAACATGATCAGCAGAGTTGTTCCGGCAAGCAGAAGCAGAAAGACAAATACGGCCAGTACAATCAGCATAGCATATTTCGCGCGGTTGTTTTTCTTTTCGGGTACCGGCTCTTCCTCTTCGGCTTCAACGGTATTTTGCGGGTCTTGGTCTTCATTCTCCCGCAAACGAGAAACCGCAGGAGCGGTAGAAAGCTGGTCGCGGAAATGCTCGATGGATCGGATGCGGTTATCCGGTTTTACCTGCAGGGCGTTAAATAGTGCCGCAGCAATATAATCAGGCATCTCCGCCGCAATTTCGCTTGGTACAAACAAATCGTTTGAATCCTTGGCACGGCGGGATCCTTCGGGGGGAGGATTACCGGTCAATGTCCTGAATATTGTGGCAGCAAGCCCATATACATCACTCCATGCACCAATATCCTGTCCAAAGTTATATTGTTCAGGGGCAGAATATCCTGCAATCAGATGAGGACGCAAATCTGTGCTGACCCGCCTTGCTTCCGGAATGCTGAAGCCTTGAAGATGCAGCTTGCCGTCGCTGCCGACAATTATATTATTTGGGCTGATGCCCAGATGAAAAACGCCAGCAGAATGAAGAGAAATCAGGGAGGAAAGCAACGGCATAAACAGCGGACGCGCTTCATCCCAATTCATGCGCCCGCCTACCTGCTTTAGCCTGGTCTCAAGGGTATTGCCTTCGCAGTATTCGGATATGGTATACGCCGTGCGATTTTGATCAAAGATATCATAAAGTGCTACCACAGACGACAGCTCACGCATACGCGCCAGGGCACGGGCATGGACACGAAATTTTTCATAATAATCCCGAAAGGTGTTTTCACATCCGCTGATCACTTGGATTTCACCGTCGGGAGCGCGCTCCACAAGCGTATCGGGGAAAAACTCCCGCATAATAATCAGAGATTTCAGAACACGATCAAAGCCGATATAGACGGCGGCATCTCCAACATGATCCAAAAGCTTTCCAACAACATATCGGTCGGATAAAATGGTGCCGACAGGCAGATACATAGGCTCATTATTGCCGTTTGCCGGATATCCGCAAATGCCGCATTCACGGCGGCCCTCCGGAAGCGGATTCATACAGCCCATGCAAAGCCCTCCGCGATCCTTGTATTCTGGCATGGTATCACCAATTCCTTCCTTTATCGAATCAAACAAACGAATTGTACAGAATTTTATTTATAAAGTCAAGAAAACAAACGTGAATGTAACCTGATATTACAATATTGGAAATATTTCGTCTGTTAATCATGAGATATAAAATCTTTATATCTCATTTCGAAGACGAATCAGCCTGATATCTTTGCCGATAAAGGTGAGCGGAACAAAGGTACCGATAATTCTCGACGATATCTGCTCTCCGTAACGGTCCAGGATTTCATTTTTATCAAGATTGGTGCTTATAATGGTGGGCTTGCCGTCCAGCATACGGCTGTTAATAAGATTATAAAGACAGGAATTATAAAAAGAGGTGGAGAATTCAGCACCCAGATCATCCAGAATCAGCAAATCACAGTCAATCATCATGTCCTCACTGTTTCCGTCATCCCGACCGAAATGCTCCTTTTCAAGCTGATGCAGCAGCTTTTGCATCGGTCCGTATATCACGCCAAATCCTCTTTCAACCACTTCTCGCGCAATGGCGAGGGATGTATGTGTCTTACCGGTTCCGGTTGCGCCTCGCAGTAATAGGCTGGGGGATTTCTCATCAAAATCGGCAGCATAGTTCCGGCAGTATTCCAATACTTCCGCCATTCGTCTCCGCGGCGAGACACCCCGGGGATCAGGCGTGTCGGGGTAGTATTCCAGCTTTAAGCTGTGAAAATCCGCGTCCTTCATCATGCCCATATAGCTCAGCCTTCGGAATGCCTCCTCACGAAGAAGCAATTTGAAGCATTCGCACATTCGGTTTCCGATGTATCCTGTATCCTGGCAGATCGGGCAGGCGTAATTCGGCTCAAAATTAGGTGAATGTATGCCTTCACGTGAAAGAATCTCGGCAAGCTCGGCCTGTTGGCTCAAATTCTGTGTCTTTATCTTTTCAACTGCAGCAGTGACATCTCCGCCATTCAGCACTGCGCGTGCAACTCGAACGGAAGCGCCGGCCATTTCAAGCTCCAGCTCACGGATTCGGGGATGTTTTTCAATCATGTGTTCCCGCAACGCTGCGGCTTTGGCGCTGGCGTCTGTCCGCCGCCGCCCCAGTTCGGCAATCGCCGCATCATAGACTTCACGACTATATCCCATAAGTCCGCTCCTTTTCGTTTTCTATTCGCAATCCACGCTCCTATAAGGTGCTGTGGGATTATTGTCTCAACGATTGGTTTAAGTTGAGTTTTTTCGTTTATATACAGGTCGAAAGTTATTCACGATTTCCTCATATTCATCAAGGTCAAATGAAGTTTCCTTTAGAGATTTACTCTTGCCTTTTTTATTTCCGGGTTGCTCGGCCTGCGCCTTTTCAAGGGTGTCAATCCCGTTTGCACGCCAAGATTCAATGATTTTCATCATATACCCGCTATTGAATTTCCCTGTTGCCGCGGTGCATTTGTCATAGGCTAGACGCAGCAGTCCGGCGTCGACCTGCCACTCCATTATCCAGCGTTCGGCGGCATCCGATTGGGCAATCGTAGGTGACTGGGTGATGCCCAACAAGCTGCTGAGCTTAACCCAAGCTTCGCGGCGCCGCTCAAGCGAGCACAGATGCTCTTCGGCAGATGCGATGGTGTCAAGACCGCGATCTGACCAGTCCAGTGCAACCTTTTCTATGTACCGCATGTGGGCTTTACCTTCGGCGACGGCGTATTCGATCACCATCAGAATGACCTCTACAGGCAGTCCGGCGGTATCAAACAGATAAAGCAAGGTTTCCATGTCACCATTCGTAATAGGACGGCCCAGCCTTGCCGAGGCGGTATCAAGCAGATAGGCAAACTCACTGCTTTGCTTTTGCCTTGCGATNNGAAGAGATGCGGGTTGTGTAGTATTGGCTTCTTTATCATTGCCCTTATTCTGCTCAGCCAACAAAATACCGGTGGCAAACCAGAATTGCAATGCGTCACAGCAATCGGCGGGTGATAGGCCGATAGCGTTGGAACAAAGCGCAGCGTCAAAAACACCCTGTCCGCCTCTCAGCAGCCAGAGCAGTACCTTGAGCTGCGCCGATCCCGCAAGCTTAATATGTTGATCCGCGACTGCGGCAGGAACGGCAAATACTTCCCCGAGGGTATCGGGATTGAGCCGATAGTTCATTTTATGATTCATGTCCTTTCCAATTTTATGCCCGGTAAGAACATAAAACTGATATTGAAAATGCCGCCCATTTCGGAAGGCCAGCATTTCTTATTAACATTCACAAATTACATTATACACTGAAACTGGGGGCAGGGGCAACCGTTTTTCGGCACAGAAAATAAAAAGGGCATTAGATATACAGAAAATATAATATATGGTAAAATCATGAATATAAATAATTGAATTTATACCGTTCTAAATTTTCTTAATATGGGTGATGATATGCTAATTAAATTTGACAAAGCACTCCTTCGACACCGATTAACAATATTTCTAATTGGTGCAATATCAGGATTTTTATCTTTCTATTTTTTTGCTACCCGGCAAATTTTCTTTTCGTCGTGGTATCGATGGAACTCGGTGACACTGGCTTTTGGGAACATATTTGGGGGCTTGTCCTTGGTCGCGCTGGTTTTCACGATTTACATATCAGTTAAAACGCTGTGTTTTCATATTAAAGAGGGAACCCCCTTAAAGGAATTGTTGTTCTTGGCTGTTTGTTTGGTTTTGGTCACAATATATGGCTATTTATTTCATTCGGTCAGCAACCCGAAATCTTCCTATATCCGCCAAGCTATTGTAGTAGATATGGATGAACAGTATTATTGCATTCCAACCTCAAAATGAAGAATATACAGTTAAGCTGCTTTGTAATATTTCGGAATATAATCTTATTGAAGTTGGAGGCAGATATTCGCAGGTATACTATTTGATTTATGATCAAAAGGATTTGAATCAAGGCATTTTAAAGAGCATGATTAGGCTCCCCGACACACCAACCTAATTAAAATAGAAATCTTCCGAATAATGTGCAAAATTTCTGCAAAAAATAAAATAATTCAAAGCAGAAAAGAGGAAACGCAATGCAATTTCGTACAGACCTTGCAATAGAAGCCACCGAGATGGGCAGCACCGACTTGCCATCCGGTGTAAAGCAGGAAAGCAAAGAAGTTGAAGATATCAAGCTGACAAAAATCATAATTGAAAACGAAGAGGGTGAAAAGGCGCTGGGACGTCCGCGTGGCACCTATATTACGGCTGAGATGCCCCCCCTGTAAGACGATGAG
>DOWI01000172.1 GCA_003519645.1 Oscillospiraceae bacterium | reverse complement strand
CCCGAGGTACAATAATTGTTATTGCGATTATTGGGGTAATTATTGCATGGAATCCCGAAAGCTCCATCTTTGAAATTGTTTCGTTTGCCTGGGCAGGTTTTGGAGCTGCATTCGGACCGGTTGTGTTATTTTCGCTATTTTGGAAGCGTACAACATTGGCAGGCGCTTTGACAGGTATGATCATAGGAGGAGCGCTTACCTTTATTTGGAAGTATCTTGTAGCTCCTATCCACACCCTGCTAAATATCTATGAACTGCTTCCTGCGTTTATCATTGCATCATTGGTTATTGTAGTTGTAAGCTTACTTGGAGAACAGCCTTCTAAAGAGATTCAGGATGAATTTGACCTCGTGGCATCATCCACTCCTATTGAATAAAGTCAAAAAAGCTGCGCCGTGGAGATTTATTTTCTTCGGCGCAGCTTTACTTTAAAATAAAAATAGGATAAAATGATGTTATTGTCCTAGGTTATTGATTTTGCAGGGCAACAGCCCACTTACGTGTAGTTAAGAATTCTGATTTGTATAAGCGAAAGGTGCAGCAGTGTGAATATTCAGATATTTGGCAAAAGCAAATGCTTTGAAACCAAAAAGGCTGAGCGCTATTTTAAAGAGCGGGGCATCGGTTTTCAGCGCATCGATATTATACGCTATGGTATAAGTAAAGGTGAGTTTAACAGTGTAAAAGCGGCTGTTGGAGGATTTGAAAATCTTATTAATTATAATATGAAGGATGCCGCGATACTTCGCTATCTTGCATATGACTCTGATAAGGAAGAGAAGCTGCTTGAAAGCCCTTCACTTTTCAATACCCCGATTGTGAGAAACGGACGTCAAGCAACTGTCGGATATAAGCCGGATGTGTGGAAAGCATGGAAATAGAGGTTCTGGAGGAATATATGATAAATCGCGTTAACAAGCCGCTTCGTTTAGACGGTGCATATAATATAAGAGAATTGGGCGGTTACACCACTGTTGACGGGAAAACAACCAAAACAGGCGTTTTTTTGCGCGGAGACGGTACGCAATCCCTTTCAGATAGAGATTTGGATATTTTAAATGACATAGGCGTATCCCTTGTAGTAGATTTAAGATCGCCGGACGAGGTTACCGAGCAACCGTCAAGGTTCCATTTATGTGAGCATATTAGATACGAAAATGTGGTCATGTTTGATGGCTTAAGGATGTTTCTTGCAAGTGAAAAAATGCCGAAGTCTATGGCTGAACTTTATTGTATACTGCTAGATAAATGCAAGGAGCAGTATAAACGAATATTTGGTTATTTTTTAGATAATAAGGGTGTGTCCCTTTTTCATTGCACAGCGGGCAAGGATCGAACCGGTGTGGTTGCAATGCTTTTGCTGCAGCTTGCCGGTGTACCGGACGACATGATTATTGCCGACTATTCGGTAAGCGAGAATAATATGTCGGGAGTATTTGAAGAACAACACCGTACACTTTATGCTTCTGGTATTGAAGTACCGGAAATTGTCTTTGGTTCTCGCACAGAGGATATGGAAAACACTTTAAAATATCTCTCTGACAATTATGGATGTGCCGAAAGTTATTTGCTGGACTGCGGACTGAGACAACAGGAGATAAGCTCTTTGAAAACCATATTTGTTGACTAACCGATAAAAGGAAAATGGGGGAGAGATATGCCCATCGTTTATTTGGTGGTGCCCTGCTACAATGAAGAAGCGGTATTGCCGGAAGCAAATCTCAGGCTGATGAAGAAAATTTGCATGCTGATAGAATCCGGCAGGATTGATAAAAACAGTCGCATTTTATATGTGGACGACGGCAGTAAGGATACGACATGGAATCTGATTACACAGTTTCACAACGAATCTGAATATGTTTGCGGTTTAAAGTTGGCTCATAATGTAGGGCATCAGAATGCATTACTTGGCGGGCTAATGACCGCTAAAAAAATTGCGGATTGCGCAATTTCACTGGACGCTGATCTACAGGATGATGTTGAGGTACTTGATGCCTTCATAGATCGGTTTAATGAAGGTTGCGAAATTGTATATGGAGTCAGAAATAAACGCGATTCGGACACTTTTTTCAAACGGTTTACAGCGGAAGGCTTTTATAAAATATTAAAGCGTCTTGGAATTGAGATTATATTTAATCATGCAGACTATAGATTGATGGGCAAGCGGTCGTTGGAGGCTCTTAGTGATTATAAGGAAGTTAATCTCTTTTTGCGCGGTATTGTACCCTTAATTGGGTTTAAAAGCGGAACTGTTTATTATAATCGTAGCAAACGCGCAGCGGGTGAATCCAAGTATCCACTGAAAAAAATGCTTAGCTTTGCGATAGATGGGATTACATCGTTTAGTGTTAAACCTTTGAAAATTATTTCCAATCTCGGTGTTTTAATTTCCTTCTTAAGTATAATCGGTCTTTTGTATGCACTTATATCCTATTTTGCGGGTGTGGCTGTTCCCGGTTGGACTGCAATTGTTGCGTCAATATGGCTTCTTGGAGGGATCCAGCTTTTATGTATTGGTGTGGTGGGCGAATATATCGGAAAAATCTATTCGGAAGTCAAAAACAGACCGCGTTATATTGTTGAAGAGTATTTAGACGACTAATTCAACAGATTCGAGTAAGTTTTAAGGATTGCGAAAAATGTTCAGGCCTTAACAAAATTGAATATAAAAAAGGATTGTACCTTTTCACGCCGGTGCCGGTTGGTGTGATGTACAGTCCTTTTTCCTTTTTTGGGTCTCTACTGGGTACATTTAGCGGGGCTATGTGTAATTGCGCGATCGACAAATTATCGCCTGAAACAGCTCGAAACGAAAGTTGACCAACATAACCATTTCGCCCGATGCATACCAGTAGTAGAGGGAAATATTTCAGTCACGAGCAACCTTATTGGCGATTTGGAAATCGTTTATGGCATGACAAAATCAAAATTGAAAGGAGCATAAAAAATGGAGCTTTTAAATTACATTACTGAAAACGCACTATTACTTATACCTGCTCTCGTCATAGTCGGTATGATAATCAAGCAGATCGAGGTTATTCCCAACAAGTTTATACCGCTCTTATTGCTTGTGGTCGGCGTTGCCGGCACACTTACTCTGCTGGGCGTAACGGTGGATTCAATTGTACAGGGTGTACTTGTGACAGGTGCGGCGGTGTATGGCAATCAGATTGTGAAGCAGTTGAAGAAAGACGAATAGATAGAACAAATCCTCGTTGTCCGTAATTTGATAGCGGGGATTCGTGTTGCATTTCGTGTTGCATAGGTGGTTTAATGCAGCACATAAGCATAATTTACACTAGATTTTAGTCTAATAGCTTATACAAAGCACAGCCTGTAAAGCCGCATGAACAAAGGAAAACCGCCATTTCTGGCGGTTTGCTTTTTGTGATCCACTGACAAAAA
>DOWI01000014.1 GCA_003519645.1 Oscillospiraceae bacterium | reverse complement strand
TATTGCCCCACAAGCCAAGAAAGTATAAAAGGGCAGAGAGTATCTGCTTCTTATCTTTCTTGGCTGTTTTACTTGGCCGCCCAGGCCTTGGCTGGGATAATCAGCATTAAATTCATCCAGCACCGGCTGCAGGGAGAGAATTATGAACTGGATTAGCAAGATAAGTAGACAAAAATTGGTTTTAGTTAATAGCAACAAGTTTACCCAGGTAACTTTGTGGAATATTACAGATTGCCAAATATAACTAATAAACCTATAATATACTTAGTTTAGGAAACAAAAACCGGTATATATGCATATAAAAAAATAATTTGAAAGCCTAGACGACATTTTTTTTTACGTTAAAGGTTATCCGAGTAACCAAACTGCTTAGATGACTTAGAAACTTGAAAATTTTAGTGAAAAGAAGGGTAAAGGAAGGTAATCACATATACTTATAAGGTTGGTTTGATTAACAGTGATTATGGCTTTTCAACTGCGGTAGGTCTGTTCAACTCTATAATTAGCCTGATATTGCTGGTCAGTGCCAATCGTATTAGTAAGAAAGCCGCAGGGTATAGCTTATGGTAGGGAAAGGGCTTGGTGCAAATATGCCGATTAAAACAAAGAGGGCACCTCAACATAAACGCAAACTTTCCGGTGCCGATAAAGGGTTTCATATTTTCAATAAAATATTTATGGTCATAATATTTGTGATTTTTGCCTGGCCGCTGTGGTTCGTGCTGATAGCATCTTTTTCGGATCCGAACTTGGTCACCTCTGGAAAAGTATTGTTATTGCCAAAAGGCTTTTATTTAGGCGGTTATAAAATGATTTTGGAATACAAGGATATTCTCAGAGGCTATGCGAATTCGATTTTTTATACTGTTGTCGGAACCGTATTGAATATTGTAATGACGATATGTGCAGCATATCCGTTGTCGCGCAAAGATTTCGTGCCGCAAAAGTTTTTCACAATCATCTTCGTATTCACGATGTATTTTTCCGGAGGATTGGTGCCGCTGTTTTTACAGGTAAGAGCCTTAGGTCTGTATAATACACCGTTGGCAATGATTATTCCAGGTGCCGTTTCGATGTACAATGTGTTGATTTTACGGAGTTTTTTCATGACTGGTATTCCGAAAAGCCTGGAAGAGGCTGCGGAACTTGACGGTGCGAATACATTTCAGATGTTGACTAAGATTATTATCCCGTTAGCTAAACCAACTATAGCGGTGCTGGTACTGTTTTACGCTGTCGGGCATTGGAATGATTATTTTAGTGCATTGATTTATTTAAAAGATAAATCACTGATGCCGCTGCAGACAGTATTGCGTGATATTTTAATTATGGGAAAAATTGATATGACGTCTGGCAGTGTTGACATGGCGGCTGTCACAGCAAAATTAAAAGTTGCACAGACACTTCGTTATTCGGTTATCGTTGTGTCGACAGTACCATTGATGCTTGTTTATCCTTTCATTCAGAAGCATTTCGTAAAGGGTATTATGCTTGGGGCGGTCAAAGGATAAAGTTTAATACAGAAAGAGAGATATAGTAAAGATTATGAAACCTTATGCAATTAGAATTGAACACGGAAGAACAAAAACTGAAAATGTTTNNACTCTGCATAACCGAGGGAAAACAACCATTGTTTTCGTGGGCTGTAGCAACACAAGACGGCGAAATGCAGGCTGCATATAGAGTAGTTATAAGATTAGATGAGAAAGAAATATGGGACAGCGGCTGGGTTAGCTCACCTGAGCAGTCTTGCTGTTATACAGGGACGCAATTAACATGCGGCGAAATATATACAGTTACTGTTTCGCTAAGGGATACAAATGGCCGGGAAAGTCAGTCCGTACAACAGAGGTTTTGTTCTGGTGCAATCAATCAGTGGGATGCAGAATGGCTTTGTGAACAAGAGCGCAAGGAAGATGCTGTCATTTCTTTTTTTAAAAATTTCGCCTGTGAAAAGGAAGTTGCATCAGCCTGTATCTTCGTCTGTGGCCTTGGATATCACAAGGTATACTTGAATGGAATGGATGTTTTTACGGAGCCTATGAATCCGGCTTGTTGTGAGTTTGATAAGCGGTGTTATTACAGCGTAATTCCCGGCATTGAAAAAAATTTACAAAAGGGGCAAAACCGTGTCGGAATACGAGTCGCCGGAGGCTGGCGTAATCCTGACAATGCTTGCTATCAACTGACGGGAAGGATACCCGAGTTTACCGGAAAAACACAAATGAGTGCTTTGCTGCGCATTCGCTTTAGCGATGGAGAAGTGCGGTGGCTAAGTACGTATAGAAGCTGGCAGTATTTTTATGGTGGTGTTGTTTCATCCAATATCTTCATGGGCGAACGATATGAGGCGTCACACGAAATAGAAGACTGGTGCCGGGCTCAAACAGAGATAAGCGTGGCGGTGCCGGCAGCTTTGGCACCCGCGCCTTGTGAGAAGATGACGCCGCAGACGTTGGAAAATATCTGTGAACAGGAAATATATTCACCTAGAGTAATAAATCATGTTGCAGAGGGAGTGTGGGGCGTCGATTTTGGACAGAACATTGCCGGTATCTGCCGGATCCGTATTCCTCGTGATATTCCGGCCGGACAAGTGATTGAAATTAGACATATGGAATTTTTGGATGAGGATGGCAGGCTATTCCTGCAGCAGCTTAGAAACGCCGCTAGTATTGACACTTACGTAGCTGCCGGCGGGGGAAGAGACCCGGAGTACTGGCAGCCGGAATTCACTTATCATGGGTTTCGGTATGCCGAAGTAAAGGGCTATCCGGAAGCGTTATTGAAAGAAGATATTACTGCTGTGAGCCTTTATACCGATGTTGCGGCTAATAGTAATTTTACATGTGGGAATACACTTGTCAATCAAATTTACAAAAATGCCATTCAGACGGAGAAAGCAAATATTCACAGTCTTTTAACCGATTGTCCGCAACGCGATGAACGAATGGGATGGATGAATGACGCGACAGTCCGGTTTGAGGCAATACCATATAATTTTGATGTTGGCCTTCTGTTTCCAAAAATTGTCAGGGATTGTATGGACGTCCAGGGAAGTGAAGGTGAAATTACCTGCACAGCGCCATTTGCGTTTGGCGCACGGCCCGCTGATCCAGTCTGCTCAAGTTATTTGATTGCTGGTTGGGAAGCATACCTGCATACTGGTAATATCGATATTCTACGTGAAGCTTATCCTGGCTTTAGTGCATGGAACGAGTTCCTTGCGCGGCAGACGAAGGGAAATATTGTTGATTACAGTTATTACGGTGATTGGGCAGCACCAGCATACGCTTGTCAAAGCGAAGAATTTGCCGTGTCAGCAGTTACGCCGGGAGAATTTATGTCGACAGGATATTTCTATTACAATGCCTGTCTGCTGGCAAAGATGGCCAGCGTAATTGGTCTGGATAAGGAGGCAGAACTGCAGAGGGCAAAAGCCAAAGAAATTCAGACGGCTTTTCTTGAAAAATGGTGGGACGAAAACAGTGGCCGGGTATCGACCGGCTCTCAAGGCTGCCAATCCTTTGCTTTATGGCTTNNCCTTGATATATTGCCGGAAAGTGGAGTCCAAAAGGCAGCTGATTACTTGCACTTTGACCTGGTTGAAAAGAACTATATGTTTACCACTGGGAACTTATGTACACGGTATATGATGGAGGTGCTGACACGTTTCGGATATCTGGAAGATGCCTGGAAACTGGCCATTAGGGAAGTATATCCATCCATCGGTTTCATGATTCAGAATGAAGCTACTACAGTATGGGAACGGTTCGAGCTGAAGCAGAATCCAACGATGAACTCCCACAATCACCCGATGTATGGAGCTGTCGTGTACTGGTATTATGGTTATCTAGCTGGAATCAAACCGCTGGATGCCGGATGGAAGAGATTTTCAATCCATCCATATTTGCCAGATGGACTTTTATCGGCTAGTGCAGTCGTTGTAACGCCTTACGGTGACGTGAGTGTCCGATGGATACGGCGCTATGGAGAAATACATATATATGCAGAAGTACCCTGTGGAACCGAAGCCGAAGTTAAATTGCCTTGGGGCGGTAAAGAATTGGCTGCCCCCGGGTTTCATCACTGGAAAAAAGAAAGAATCGAAGAGAATTAAATGAAAAATACTAATTCATGGAGGATATTGTTCAATGAAGACGATTCAGGAACATCTGGAAACGCCGGTTGCCGGCACATATGATGTGATTGTTGCAGGCGGCGGACCGGCCGGGGTCGGTGCAGCCCTTGCGGCTGCCCGGGCAGGCGTGAAAACACTGCTGGTAGAACAGTATGGGTTTCTTGGAGGCATGTGGACAGCCGGTATGGTCATTCCAATCTGGGACTGGGAAAACAAAGGCGGCATTATGCAGGAAATCATTGACCGGCTTACAGCTTGTGGGAATACCATTTATACGGGGCCGTTGTTAGGTTTC
>DOWI01000417.1 GCA_003519645.1 Oscillospiraceae bacterium | reverse complement strand
GGCATTCCGCACAGCCTTCGCTAACTGATTGAGTCGGTTTGTTTCCGACACCGATTACCGCGGTAACCGATTTTCTTGGCGTTAATATGCTTGAATCGTTGGCACAAAGTCCGATTTTTCTTGGCGCGTCCAGCGTTTTAAGAAAATCCCGCTGAATTTCAATTGGGAAATCTCCATAACCCGGACTGTATCTGGTTGTGAAATAGCAGTCCGAAAGCTGCCGTTTTATGGTGGTTACAGCATCGTCACAAAGCTGTTCCACAGCGGCAGTAGCACAGCTGTCCATCACAAGTCCAAATGATAAGTCGGAAGCCTGCGCCTGCCGAATCAGCCGGTCGGCATGCCCCGACAATGTAGCCGCCAGCATTACAACATGACTGCTATATTTTAGATGAGCCGCAATATCATGCCCTTGGAAAACCAGGTCACAGCCTTGCAGTTTCACATAATCATCCATGACCGTTATGGGAATGACGGTATAGACACATTTGGGGCGAACACAAGCAGAAAGCTCCTCTACACAGCGTTTAAAAAGAGTATAAGAAGCTTGATCAGGCTGGTTTGTACCATATCCAAGATAGCGAAATACCTCGGCAGGGTTGATCACCGGCGGAAGAGGTGGCTCGTAAACCGATAATGTTGGCTGTTTCTTCAATGGTAACCCCGCTTTGCTATGAAATCAATGATGAAATGCTTTGGCTGATTTTTCTCGCAACCAATGGATTATTCATGGTGTAGAGATGAATGCCCTGCACGCCATTGGAAATAAGGTCAACAATCTGGTCAACTGCATAGGCAATTCCCGCGTCGCGAAGCGCCACCGGATTGTGTTCATATTTGCTGATCATTTTTGTAAATTTCGCAGGCAAGCTGGCAGCGCTCAACGATATCATACGCTCAATCTGGTTTTTATTCAAAACAGGCATTATTCCGGCTTCAATCGGAACATTGATTCCGGCAATACGCGCCCGCTCCAAAAACGAATAGAACACCGAATTGTCGAAAAACAGTTGTGAAATCAGGTGATCTGCCCCCGCGTCCACCTTTTTACGAAGGTTAAGTATGTCGTCAATCATATTATCGCTTTCGGGGTGGCCATGCGGGTAACATGCCCCCGAAATATGAAATTCTCCCTGACTGCGAATAAATTCAACAAGCTCACTCGCATAGTGAAAATCGGACTTGGGCGGGATGTCCGGCCTTTTATCGCCTCGAAGCGCCAAAATGTTTTTTATTCCATTCTCTTTCAGCTGCCTGAGAATTTCAACAATATCTTCCCGGCTATCGTTAACACAAGTTAAATGAGCCATCGGCTCAATATGATATTTATTCTTAACAATTGAAGCAATTTCACAGGTCGAACGGTCAGCGGGATTACCGCCCGCACCGTAGGTTACGCTGATAAAATCGGGACTTAGTCCCCCAAGCTGATCCAGCGTGCTGTAAATCGTCTCAATCGAGCCGGTCTTCTTGGGCGGAAAGATTTCAAAAGAATAAACGGTTTGTTTCTTCTTAAATAATTCTGCAATTGACATTTCTGTCACCTCATATATGTTTTATAGCCTTCGATAGGGATTTGCCGCCATCCCAAAAGAAGAATTGTATCGATTATTTATCATACATGATTTGGATAATTATTGCAATAATTTGACTATTTACGCTCATAGATCAAAACCACGCGCCTTACGCGTGGTGTGCTTTAGCCCTAGAAGGGCATATTTCTGACAAGCATCTCAAGACACACTGAAAATTCTTTCTACTGCATCACTTGCCCTACCAGTAAAAAACTCCTTCCGTCAGGCTTCTGCCTGTGCCTCCCTCGTAAAGGGATGTTTCCCTCAGAGGGAGAGGCTAACCCGGCTCCCTCTCAGAGGGAGCTGTCGCCCGTGGCGACTGAGGGAGATATTTTTGATTGTCCTTAATACATAATTATGCCAAATCATTTCCACCCAATTATCGTCATGAATCCGAACAATTTCCGACACCGTAGGGGCGGATTCAATATCCGACCGATATGCATCTCTCATGCGGACAGATATGGAATCTGTCCCTACAGCACAAACATGACAATTATGTGTGCATCCCCGACTCCCTCACAGGGGGAACTGCCGCCCGTGGCGACTGAGGGAGATTTCTTTACTATGAAAGTCATTTTCTAACCACTGGTCGTTTGTTGGAGTGACGGTCTTTGCAACCGCCGGCATGAGCGAAAACAAGGCATAGCTGAAGTTTCATATTTGTCACTATGGTATCTAAATATTTTGATCTTTTATACATAAAGCCCGCCGAAACCGAGGGCTTTGTCGGTAATCTAAACGCCCTGCGCTTATCACGCAGGGCGTTGTTGTATCACGATTTTAAATTTTTGTCTTCCACAAGCCATGCAGATTGCAATAAGCATATACAGCAATGGCTTCGTCATCTTCAATCAAAAATGTTGCCTTCGGCGCTTCACCCGGCTCGAGATTTTTACGCTGACCGCCGCGGGCTGTTTCTATGTAGATCCATTCGATAAAATGCTCGGGCACCATCGGATGATCGGCGCTTCCTACGTTTACGCTAATACGGTTTTCATCAATGGTAACAGCAGGAAGGTGCTTTTCTCTGGACGCTTCAACCGTATTCGGTACAAGCTCCTCCATGTTTTCATCACAGCAGCTGATTGATACGCCCGCGTTGACTACCATGCCGACCATGTTGCCGCAATGCCTGCAAATAAAAAATTTCTGTTCGTTTTTCAAACCTATCTCTCCTTCATATAATCAGTNNGACCTATTCCTGCTTGGTTAATAAACCGCCTATGTCATACTAATTTAAATTATAGCATACCTTTTATTGTTTGTAAAGGTTACAAATTTATATTTATTACAACTTGCATATTTGCTGTAATTAAAGAAAACATATAATGAAATGAAATTATAGAAAGGCAGAAGTGTAATGGAAAATAATAATCTAGTGTTCGGACACGGTATCCCAATGGGTTTCGGTATGGCACTCGCCCAGAATGCAAAGGCAATGGACTATTTTTCATCCCTGTCNNCCTGTCCGAAGATCAAAGAAAATCGATAATTGACGGTGTGCAAAATGTCCGGTCAAAGCAGGAAATGCGGGAATATGTTAACAACATGATGAACAACAATTTTACAGGCTAAACAACACCAACAAGAATCGCCTCAAATGGTTGAGCCCGATTGAGGCGGTTCTTGCTGATGACCGAAATACCGGAGAATCACTATGGAAATCGTATTTAAATTGATATATAATTATATTCATAAAACATTCTAATATGAAAGGAGCCGGCGGATGAAATTCCTACATCTTGCGGATCTGCATCTGGGGAAGGTTGTTCTGGAAACCCCCATGCTGGAAAACCAGCGGACGGTTCTCAAGGCTGCGGTAGATGCAGCTGTCAACCATCACGTGGATGCGGTAGTGATGGCCGGAGACATATACGATCGCTCAGTCCCTCCGGCGGAGGCGGTCTGCGTTTTAGACGATTTTATCAGCGATTTGAATAAACACGGCATCGCCGTTCTCGCGGTTTCGGGCAACCATGATTCACCCGAACGACTGGAATTCGGTAGCCGCTTGTTTTCAGACCGCTGTGTACATATTGCCGGTTATTATAGCGGAACGCTTCGCANNTTCGCAAAGTTACCTTTCAGGATGATTACGGACAGGTGCATTTTCATCTTCTTCCTTTCATCAAGCCCGCTATGGTTCGTTCTGCATTTGGTGAGGAGATATCCGGCACAGAGGAAGCTGTGCGGGCAGCACTTCGCGATTTTTATGAGAATAAATCCCCAGGTCGCCATGTTTTAATTGCCCATCAGTTTGTATGCTTTGGAGGACAGACTCCCGAAACATGCGATTCTGAAGCCATTTCGGTAGGCGGCAGCGACAGCGTGGATATTTCCTGCTTTGATGGATTTGATTATGTAGCGCTTGGTCATCTGCATCGGGCACAGCGTATGGGCAGGGATACCGTTCGGTATGCCGGCTCTCCGCTGAAATACTCTTTATCAGAGGTTCGCCATTCAAAAAGCTTTACGCTAGTCACCCTTCTTGAAAAGGGGCAGATTGACATTGAACTTCTGCCGATTACTCCTCTGCATGATATGCGCAGAATAAAGGGGCGGCTGGACGATCTCATCACCGCCGCAAGGGAAAACCCGTCGGATAGCCATGATTACATACACGCAGTTCTCACAGAGGAGAATGTCCTTGATCCGGCCGAAAAGCTTCGTCAGGTTTATCCCAATCTGATTCATGTTGAGATTGAGCAGCCCGAACGTGAATTTAATTCCGATACCGCATTTGATCCAATGGTACATAAAACCGAATCCGAGCTGTTTGAGGATTTTTATAGAAATATTCACGGCAGAGATCTCACCCATGAGCAATGGGAAGTCATTGACAAAGTCATGGAGCGTGTGAAGGGAGAGGATGCCGAATGAAGCCGATCAAGCTGACCTTGAGTGCATTCGGCCCCTATGCCGGTGTACAGACTGTGGACTTCACATGCTTCAACGGCCGCGGTCTTTTTCTCATCACAGGTGATACCGGCGCGGGTAAAACCACCATATTCGACGGCATATCCTATGCTTTGTTCGGGGAGGCCAGCGGCAGTACGCGGGGCGGAGATGGACTACGCAGTGATTTTGCGCCGCACGATACCGTAACCTATGCAGAATTGGAATTTGAACACCGCGGTCAGGTTTACAGGGTATACCGCCGTCCGGAATATTTGAGTCCCAAAGTACGAGGGGAGGGTTTTACAAAAAAACCGGCTGTTGCAGAGCTTTATTACCCCGACGGCCGGACTGTGACCAAAATCGGGGAGGTCACAAAAGCGGTAAACGACCTGCTTCGCATCAATCAACAGCAGTTTAAACAGCTCTGCATGCTGGCGCAGGGCGAGTTCATGAAGCTTCTTTTGGCAGACAGCAAGAATCGTGCTGAAATATTCAGCGATATTTTCAACACCGGAATATTCCGTCGTATACAGCAGGAGCTTTCTATTGAAATGCGGACCCAATCAGACGCATTGTCCGCCGCAAACGCCCATATTCTCGACAACTGCCACCGCATTGCCGTGGGTGAGGACCTTTCGGAATCACCCAATCCTCTGGCTGCCGCTCTGGAAACACTCAATCGTGACGGTGTACATACCGCTCCGCTGGTTTGTGAACAGCTAGAATGGCAGATCAATCAGGATGCCAATGCATGGGATGCCATCAACAAACGACTGGACAAGCTCGATAAGCAAAGTCGGGAGCTTGCAGTCACCCTGGCAACAGCAAAGGAAACCGAGAAAAAGCTGTCCGAGCTGCAGGCGCAACGGGAACGGAGTGCCGAAATTGAGCANNGAGCAAAACAAACAGGAAGTCGCGCGAATTCGCACTCAAATCACAGTACTAGAACACGCGCGCGGGCTTGCCGCAGATTACGCAGTCCTAAATGATGCCAGACATCGGGTGGAGCAATATCGCACCCAAGCCCAACATCTTGCCCAGCAGCTTTCGGTATGCAAGCAGGAGGCAAAACAGGCACAAAAGGCATTTGACGAGCAACAGAAGCTACAGCCTCAAAAGCAGAAGCTGGAGCAGGAACGAATCAAGCTTTTGAATCTTCTTCCGCAGTATGAGCTTTTGGCAGCGCAAAGGGAGAAGCTTGCAAATGCAAATCGTCAGCTTAGCAATTCCGAAGCTGCAATCGAGGATGGGAAAAGCCGCGTCCAGCAGATTACCGAGCAGTATAGCCAAATCGAGCGGGAATATAACGCCCTTGACGGAGCTGACGGGGAATATCAGCAGCTTAGTTCTCTCGGGCGCGAGTTGGAAGCCCGGATACGCGAACTTAGCGAGCTGATTATGCTTTTGGGAACCCACCGGAAGCAGCAGCAGGTTATTGCCCAAAAGCAGTCCGAATTTGAGTTGCTTTCGGCGGATTACAGTCAGGCGAAAGTGGCGTATGACAAGGCAGAAATTGATTTTTTCGGCGCACAGGCGGGCTTACTTGCAGCAAGGCTAGCTGAGGGATCAGCCTGTCCGGTCTGCGGTTCCAAGGCGCACCCCTCCCCCGCTGTACTTCCCGAATCCGCACCCGATCAGACCCAGCTGGAAAGATTGAAAGCCGACAGGGATGCAAAAAGCGCCGTATGTATGGATGCGGCGCAATGGCTTGAAAAGAAACGCAGTACCACCGATTCTCTTTGGGATGAGCTGACAAGGCGGAGCGCCGCTGCCGGACTCGCTGCTGATCCGGAAGTCATAAATGCAGCGCTCAATGATACAAGCAATCAAAAGGAAGAGAATAGCAAGGCTGCCGCCACGGCATTACAAAAAGCGGAAACACGCAGAAAGCTACCGGCGCTGATGTCCGATATACGTGATAAGCTGCAGCAAGCCACAAATGTGCTTACACAGCAGCAGGATAAGCACTCGGCATTGACCGCTGCCGTCAGTGCAGCACTTGCGGGTGAACAGGCTGCTGCCGCCGCCATTCCCGCGGAACTGCCCTCGATGGATTCTGCAAATCATCAGATTGCTACCTTTGCCAATCAAATTAATATTATGAATCAAGAATATGATGCTGCGCGTGATTCCCGCGAACAGACTGCAAGGCGACTGGAATCCAGCACAGAGCTTCTTAAAAATGCCCGACTCTCCTATGAGGATGCGGCTCAGCATCTCACAGAACTTGAACATGCTTTTTCGGATAGGTTGCANNGCTTTTGAAGCTGCCTTGCTCCCGCCGACCGAGATAACCGCCTTGCGGCAGAAAGCAGACGCACTCGATGCTTTGTGCCGCATCTGGAAAGAGACGGTACAGCGGCTGGAAAAAGAGACAGAGGGCAAAGCGGCCGAGACGACTTCGCTGATTAAAAAGCTGGAGGAAATCGAAGATTTGAGCGCCCGACTTCGCGAAGAGAGCGGCCAGCTTCGGGCACGCGTCGGCAGTAACTCGCGTATTCTTGAGGAGCTACGCACCAAGCTTGCCGAAGCATCCGGGCTTGAGCAGGAATTGCTCTGCGTGAAATTGCTTNNCGGATACCGCAAATGGCACCCTTAGCGGCAAAAAAAGAATGAAGCTGGAGTTTTATGTTCTGGCGGCCTATTTTGATCGTATACTGGCAGAGGCAAACAGGAGATTATCCCGAATGACTTACGGAAGATTTGAGCTTCTTCGCAGAGAAGATGACGCTTTAAGCGACAGAGGGCTTGAGCTTGATGTTCTGGATCACAATACGGGGAAGCCAAGATCGGTCAAAACACTTTCAGGCGGAGAAAAGTTTAAGGCTTCACTGGCTTTGGCACTTGGTCTTTCGGATATTATCCAGCGGCGGGCAGGCGGTGTATCCATTGACACCATGTTTGTGGATGAGGGCTTTGGCTCGCTTGACGTCCAGAGCTTGGATGCCGCCATCAACACCCTGAACGAACTTACGGGTTCGGACAGGCTGGTCGGTATCATATCCCATGTTGGTGAGCTTCGCGATCGTATTGCCAATCAGATTATTGTTCAAAAAACACCTAAGGGCAGTACCCTCAAAGTAAATATTGATTGAATAAAGGGCGAAACATATAGATTTTTTATGTGATTCGAGTTATAATAAACCTGAGAACCGAAACAATCCGGGCATAAACCTCGGAAAGCACATATATTTTAATACCGATTCAGAAAGGAGAAGTGCTATGACGTCCAGAAACCGAATCAAACTGACGATCTGCGACACCGAATATATCATCACCTCCGATGAACCGGAAAGCTATGTCAAAGAGCTGGGAGATGAACTGGACAAGTCAATGCGTTCGCTAATAGCAGGAGATACCCGTATATCCACCACCATGGCGGCGGTATTGACCTCGCTCACCCTTGCAGACCAAGCCCGCAAAGCGACATCATCGGCGGATAATCTGCGCAGTCAGATTAAAGAATATTTAAGTGACAACGCCCGGGTCAGGTCTGATCTTGATGAAGCGCGGCGAGAAAACGACCGCCTGCGCCGCGAGCTCGGTCAGTATAAAAACTCATTATGAACCTTCGGCTTGCAAAGAAAGGATATTATTATAGATGAATCGTCCTGATTTTTCCGTAAGTCCGGACAATCTGGAAATTCTTGCGCCCGCTGGGTCTCCGGAGGCACTTATCGCAGCAATCCGCGGAGGAGCAGATGCCGTATATCTGGGCGGGGGCAGCTTTAATGCAAGAGGCAATGCACACAATTTCGACGCCGCCGCTTTACGCGAAGCAGCGGCGCTTTGTCATTCAAGAGGCGTACGAATGTATCTGACGCTGAATACGCTGATTCATGAGGATGAGTTGAATCCGGCGATGTCTCTCGTCGGACAAGCCTGCGAGCTTGGTCTGGACGCCATAATCGTTCAGGATTTAGGACTTGCCGCCGCAATCCGCGCCACTGCCCCCCGGATGCCACTGCATGCATCCACACAGCTTTCCTGCCACACCCCTTCCGGTGTGCGTGAGCTGCGGGATATGGGCTTTTCCCGTATTGTGCTTGCCCGAGAAATGTCACGGAATGAAATTGCGAAATGTTCCGGACAGGGAGCCGAGCTTGAAGTATTTGTCCACGGTGCACTTTGCATGAGCGTATCGGGACAGTGTTACCTTTCGGCAATGCTCGGCGGACGTAGCGGCAACCGTGGACTTTGCGCTCAGCCCTGCCGTCTGCCTTTTACAGTAAAACAAGGCAAAATCCCTTCCGACGAGAGGGCACTCAGCCTGCGGGATTTGTCGCTTTATGAATATGTAGCCGATTTAGCTTCCATCGGGGTTGGTTCTCTCAAAATTGAGGGACGTATGAAACGGCCGGAATATGTTGCCGCCGCTGCCCGCTGCTTTTCCAAAGCCCGCGATGCTTTGACTGGAAATCATAAAGGGGCAGACCCCGAGCTATTGAGGGATTTGCAATCGGTTTTTTCCCGCTCCGGTTTCACAAGCGGATATTACACCGGCCGCCGCAACTCCGAGATGTTCGGCTCACGAACCTACAAGGACGTTACCGCTGCCGCTCCGGCTCTCGCTCGCCTTGCAAAGCTTTATGGGAAGGAAACACCCCGGGTGCCGGTCACCTTTACTTTTAGAATGCACGTTGGTGAGCCGACAACCTTGACAGCTGAGGATGGCGACGGTAATCGTGTTACCGTAACAGGCGAGCTTCCGCAAAAGGCCATCAAGCTTCCTCTTGATGAGCAGCGCATCGCAGCCCAGCTTGCCAAAACCGGTGGCACCCCATTTATCGCCTCGGTAACGTGCAATCTTCAGCAAGGGCTTACCCNNACCCTTCCTCTGTCCTCGCTTAACGCCCTTCGTCGGAATGCACTGGATAAGCTTCTTGATATACGCGCCAAAGCTACTCCCATCGCTTTTAATCCAGAATCAAAGCCGGAAAAGCCTGAGGCTAATCCAAAAAATAAAATGCATATTATAGTAAGGTTTTCTAATGTAAATCAGATTTCCGAAAATATTGCCGCCGACATGATTGTCTTGCCTTTGAATAGTCCGGGCAAACGGTTGTCCGAGCTTTCGGAAAAATATACTGTCGGGGTTGAGATACCGCGCGGACTGTTCGGCACCGAGCAGCAAACGGCGCGGATGCTTGCTGACCTAGCGAACGTCGGAGTAACAACCGCCTTGTGCGGCAATATCGCCGCAATCCCTTTGGCAAGAAGTGCCGGTTTGTCAGCCATTGCAGGCTTTGGCATGAATATCACAAATCTCGGCGCGCTCGAAGCCTTGATACAGCGCGGAATCAAAGCCGCTGTCCTTTCTCAGGAGCTGACATTCAAACAAATGGGGTTTTCAAAAGACGCCCCTGTCCCGTGTGGCATCATTGCATACGGACACCAGCCCCTGATGCTGTTGAGAAACTGTCCCGGAAAAGCGGCGGAAGAATGCAAATCATGTAGCGGCGGATTAACAGACAGACGGGGCATCCGATTTCCTTTAACCTGTGCGGCCGGATGCGCCGAGCTTTTGAACTCGGTACCCCTGTGGCTAGCTGATAAGCTGGACCGGCTGCCCCCGCTTGATTTTCTGCTACTGCATTTTACTGACGAAACACCCGAGAAGGTCGCCGCTGTTCTTTCGGCTTATCAAAACGGCGGAAAGCCGCCCAAAGATTTTACGCGCGGGCTTTATAAAAGAGGGGTGGAATGAAAAGCGGTGAATAACACCGCAGAAATAGAGCACTGTTCTATCTCGCAATCGGGTGTTTCAATATTAATCAGCATATAAGGAGAAACATATATGAACCTTTTTATCAAACGACTTGATCCCCGCGCTAAAATTCCCGAGCGGGCGACAAACGGAAGTGCAGGCATGGATTTGCGGGCGCTTCTTGATGAACCGGTTACCGTTCCTGCAGGCGGACGCGTCATGATTCCAACCGGAATTGCCATCGGGCTGATTGACAATAACGTTGTGGGATTGATCTATGCCCGCAGCGGACTTGCAATCAAGCACGGACTGGCATTATCGAATGGCGTCGGCGTGGTTGACAGCGACTATACAGGTGAAATACGGGTGGGACTTATCAACCATTCCGACACCGAATACACCATTCAGCCGGACGAGCGTATTGCTCAGCTTGTGATATCCCCTGTTTTCCCGGTCAGTACGGTCGAAGTAGAGGAGCTGAATTAAACAGATCGCGGTGACGGCGGATTCGGCTCCACAGGAAAACTATAACACTGATCATACATATTGCTATTACATTTAAGGGAATGATGATGTTTGAGAACTAAAAACTCCCTGATCCTTGTCTTTTTATTGCTTTCGGCTTTGGTGCTTTCGACACTGATCGGTACCCTTACCCAAAATGTCAGCTATCTTAAATGGCTGACCTGGGGCGACAGCATTGGATTTGACACGGTGAACTTGGATCTGTCCATCATTAAACTGAGCCTGTCATTTTATATGCAAACCAATGTGCTTCAGGTCATTTTAATTGCGTCATCTCTACTGCTGTTTAAGAAAATAAGATAGGTCAGGCTTTTCAGAGAAAGGATACGATCTGTATGGAAGAAGTGATCCTTGCATCTGCATCTCCGCGGCGGCAGGAAATCCTGAAACTACTCGATATTCCCTTTACTGTCTTACCCTCGACAGATGAATGTCAAGTTGACACCTCTCTGCCTATATCAGAAGCAGTCTTAAAGGTTGCCCAAAAAAAAGCCGAGGGGATCGCCAAGCTCCATCCCAATCGAACGGTGATCGGCGCTGATACCGTCGTAACCGTAAACGGACAGATACTGGGGAAACCCAAGGATGAACGGCAGGCGGCTGAAATGCTCGGTATGCTCAGCGGACGCGTGCACCGAGTTTACACCGCCGTATGGGTGTGCAAACCCGGGCATCCAGACCGAGGCGGCGGCTTTACCGATGCTGCAAAGGTGGATTTCTATCCGTTAACTCGGGAGGAGATAAACGATTACATTGCAACCGGCGAACCGATGGACAAGTCCGGAGGCTATGGCATTCAGGGCAGAGGGCTTCGCTTCATACGCTCCATTTGCGGCGATTTCTATACTGTCATGGGACTTCCCGGCGCGCGGTTGTGGCGGTTTTTAAAAAATTATGACTGCGCTTAGAGATAAGTATTAAGGATTCTTTTTACCATCTCAAATAACAACAAAACCAGCCGAAAATAAAAATTATTAAAATTTTATTGTGAAATTCCATGTTACGGTATATAATATGAAATTAGCAGTGTCCAATCAGGCAAATCCGGTATAGACGTAAAATATTCGTCTAAACTTCTAATATTAAGAAGTTACTGTATTTCTTACCAGGACCGATATAAATACAGGAGTGTTCCCGGAAATCAGGAAAGGAAGAAACAACATGATTTTTAACCGCGATATTGGTATTGATCTCGGCACGGCCAATACACTTGTTTATGTCAAAGGTAAAGACATTGTAATCCGTGAGCCTTCGGTGGTCGCAGTCGATGTGAAAACCGACACAGTACTCGCTGTAGGCACAGAAGCCAAGGAAATGATTGGTCGCACACCCGGTTCCATATCGGCTGTTCGCCCACTTAAGGACGGTGTAATCGCTGATTTTGACGTCACCTCCGATATGCTCAAGCATTTTATTCACAAAGCAATGCACTCTACATTCCTGAATCGCCCGCGCGTCATCGTCTGCATTCCATCCGGTGTCACCGAGGTAGAGCGCCGTGCCGTAGACGAGGCTGTACGAAGCGCAGGTGCCAAGGATGTTGAACTGATCGCTGAGCCCATGGCAGCTGCAATTGGTGCGGGTCTGCGTGTAGATGAAGCTGCCGGCTGCATGATCGTAGATATCGGCGGCGGCACCTCAGAAGTCTCGGTTATTTCACTTGGCGATATTGTTACTTCCTGCTCCGTCCGCACAGCGGGTGACGATTTTGACGAGGGAATTATTTCATACATCAAAAAGAAATACAACCTGCTGATTGGTGAGCGTACTGCAGAGGATATAAAGATTAAACTCGGCTCTGCCTTTCCCGGAGGGGAAGAATCCTCAATGGAAGTCAAGGGACGCAACCAGCTTGAGGGACTGCCTAAGAACATCACCGTATCCTCCGAGGAGATACGCGAGGCTTTAGCAGATCCCGTAGGCGCAATCGTGGATGCCATCCGCTATTCACTTGAAAACACACCGCCCGAGCTGGCAGCAGACATAATAGATAATGGAATCATGCTGACGGGCGGCGGCGCACTTCTGCGCTCCATTGACCTGTTGATCAATCGCGAGACAGGCATGCCGGTGCACATTGCCGAAGATCCGCTGGATTGTGTTGTAAACGGCACAGGTAAAGGTCTTGACCTTGGTATCGTCAGCAATTTCAGAACACGCCGCTCCCGCTGACAGGTTGTTTACGCTCATAAAAAGGAACCCCGAGACAGCGTTCCAACAATATGTAAAAAGTCGTCCAAATGGGGAATGAATGAATATCACAGTACGCCCCGCTTCCGCAGGTTGCGGGTGCGGGGCGTTTGTCTAACCATCTAACATAACCACCTTCCCCCACGGCAGCCGCGGGGGAAGGTTTATAAAAAAGCAGGAGGACGCCGTGAAGAACTTTATAAAAAGCGCCGCATTCAAGGCGTTAGCTGCAGTTGCCTTGTTTCTGGTAGGGATCATGATCTATGCCGCTTCAACCGGGGGCGTGGCAACCATTCCCGCTACCATAACCGGCGCAATCGTAACACCGCTCCAGTCGCTCGGGGCAGGTATTTCCAACGGATTTCATAATTTTATTGGTATTTTTACCGACTCAAACACGCTAAAAAAAGAAAATAACAAGCTCCAAGATGAAATCAACCATCTGCGGAAAAATCAGGTGGAGCTTGACGAGCTGCGCCGTATGAACGAATATTACCGCCAGTATCTTGAGCTGAAAGAACTGAACCCTGACTATAAATTTGCCGACTGCAGAATTATTGCGGTAGATACCAATAATAAGTACGGCAATTTCACCATAAATGTAGGAATGCTAAGCGGAGTAAAGGTTGGCCAGCCGGTCATTTCGCCGGAGGGTCTTGTGGGCAAGGTTTACGAGGTCGGAATGAATTATGCGAATGTACGCACCATACTGGATCCCGCCACACAGGTGCCGGCTTATGTAAGCCGTGCCGACAGCGGAGGTGTGACCGGCGGCTCACTCTCTCTTGCCAAAGATGGGAAAATGCGCCTTAACTATCTTCCCCGAAACAACGGAGTCGCTCCGGGCGATTATGTGATTACTTCGGGGAAGGGTGAAATATATCCACGACAACTGCAGATAGGCACTGTTACCGAGGTTATATCTGAATCCGATGGACTTACCATGTATGCAATCATTGAACCATTTGCCGACATACGCAATTTAACCAATGTTTTTGTTATTACAAACTTTGAAGGAAAAAGCGCGGAGTAGATTAATAACCATACAATAAAGATAAATGATAACAAAGATTCCGGGCGCGCAATGCGCGCCCCTACAGGTTGATGGGAGGTGGGGCAATGAAGTACAGAGGCAGGCTGGGTGCCAGTCATTTAATTAAGCGCCTGAGCAGCCGCTACCTGAAATGGACAGCTTACGGTCTTATTATTCTGCTTACAACCATTTTACAGTCACTCCCCCACTTTCCGCCCGAAATCGGCGGTGCCAGACCGACGCTTATTATTCCCGTTGTGGTTTGCATCGCGATGTTTGAAGGTCCCGTGGGTGGAGCGGCTGCCGGCGTGGCAGGAGGCATTTTGTGGGATGTATTTTCCGACCGTCTTCTGGGTTTTAACGCTCTGCTTCTGCTCATCATTTGCTGCATCTGCGGTTTGTTGTCCCAGCTTTTGATTCGCAATAATCTTATATCATCCATGCTCATGGCTGCCGCTGCTTTGGTTTTTCATAGTCTGATTGACTGGTTTATTTATGATCTTATGCTGGAAAACGATCAGGCGCTGAATGTGCTGCTGTGGTTTACCTTGCCGGGTTTTATTTATTCCTTGATTCTTACGCCCCTGCTATACTATGTGATTTATTCCGTAGCAAAGCTGCTGCGAAACCGTGAGTAGAAACACACGCATTTAAAAGAGGTTTCATTCCTTTTCAGGGATATATAGCCTCGGAAAGGACATTGGCAGATACTATGCAACAATACAATTCAAATCCGATAAAACGACGTGCTTTTGCACTGGTGCTTGTTCTTGTGCTTGTTTTCGGGGGCTATTCAATACGCCTGTTTCAGATTCAGATTGTAGATGGTGAGGAATATGCTAGGGCTGCAAGCAAGGAAGATAATATTACAGTCCCGATTCAGGCATCACGTGGAGAAATCGTAGACCGATATCTTACTCCGATGGCTGTTAACCGCACCAGTTTTTCTATCGTATTCGATTCTGCCTTCTTTCCGACATCCAAAAGTAAGGAAGGACAGAAATTGCAAAATGACATTATATTGTCGTTAACCTGGCTGCTTACATCCGAAAAATGCGAGTGGATCGACACTCTTCCAATCTCTAAGGCGAAACCTTATGAATTTTCTGATGATGGAAAAAGCGTTTCAACCCTTAAAGACAATATCGGCATGGCTGACTACTCAACCGCTGAGCAATGTATGAAGGAAATGGTGAAAAGATATNNGGCGGGCGTACGTTATGAAATGGAAACTCGCCAATTTTCCATCACCAATCCGTATACTTTTTCAAACGATGTAACCGAGGACACCTATAACATTATACTTGAGAACAGCGCAAATTACCCGGGGGTGAATGTACAGGCAACGCCGGTACGCGAATATGTCAGCAAACGGGTGGGCGCGCATCTTCTCGGAACCGTTGGTCCGATTTATGCCGAAGAATATGCCGAGCTGAAAAATAAAGGTTACAGATTGAACGATACAGTTGGTAAAAGCGGTATCGAGCAGGCTCTGGAAAGCGAGCTTCGCGGTAAGAATGGCGTTAATACAGTAACCAAGGATACCGGCGGTACTGTTGTTGAAAAAAAACAAACCACCCCTCCGATCCCGGGTAATACGGTGGTTCTGACATTAGATTATGGGTTACAAAAGAAATCACAGGACGAGCTGAATAAAGCAATTTCGGAGCTTCGCAGCCGACCGAAAAATGTTAAAAACAACGGTCATGATGTCCGCAGCGGTTCTGTGGTCATGCTGGATGTTAAAAGCGGGGGGGTTCTGGTTTCGGCAAGCTGGCCGGATTTTGATCTCTCGACATATAACAAAGAATACGGCAAGTTGATTAATAATAAAGATAAACCACTGTTTAATCGGGCGCTTTTCGGAGCATTTGCCTGCGGTTCTACAATGAAGCCCGGCGTTGCGCTTGCTGGAATCACCGAAGGACTTATCAATAAAGACTCTGCTCCGATAGCCTGCCGCACAGAATACAAATATTATAAAAATTTAACCCTGTATTGTATGGGCTATCACGGACATATAAGTGTTGTGGATGCCATTGCGAAATCATGTAACGTTTTCTTTTACGATCTAGGCCGTCGGCTCGGTATTGATAAAATGAATGAATACTCCATTCATTACGGTCTTGGACAAAAAACCGGTATAGAAATTGGCGAGACCGAAGGTGTTCTTGCAGGAAAAGCCCACAGCAAAGCCGTAGGAAAGCTATGGTATCCTGCCGATAACAGCACTGCCGCAATCGGTCAGTCGGATAACCTGTTCACTCCCATTCAGCTCGCATCCTATGCAATGACGCTTGCCAACGATGGTGTCCGTTATAAAACCCACCTTGTAAAGAGCATCAGAAGCTACGACGGAACCGAAAAGGTGGTAGAACCGGAGATTGCATCAAAAGCAAAACTGTCCAAAGAAGCAATTAACGCTGTGCGTGACGGTATGGTTAAAGCAGCGAAATCCGGAACTGCAAGTCAATTTTCAACTGCGAAATACACAGTTGCAGCCAAAACCGGAACGGCACAGCTTGTTGAAAGCAGATCGGATCACGGCGTGTTCATTGCGTATGCTCCCGCAGAAAAGCCTGAAGTGGCAATTGCAGTGGTACTTGAAAACGGAACATCCAGACCAACCACCAATCTTGCTAAGGCAATCCTGGATTACTATTTTGCATCCAAAAGTGAAGGCCTTGCTCCAACACCTCAGGGTGTGCTGTTACCATAACGGGGCTGCCCTGAAAAATATTCATTAAATTTTAATATAAAATATAATTTATATGATATTATATGAATAATAATTGGAGAACAAGGAGTGAGCCGATTCAATTATTGTAAGAAGCAGCAATTAAACATGATATAAAAAGAAAAGAAAGGAATGTTTTGAATGAAAAAGTATGTATGTTCTGTATGCGGCTATGAATATGATCCGGCTATCGGTGTGGAGGAGCAGGATATTGCCCCCGGCACAGCATTTGAGGATCTTTCGGATGATTTTGTATGTCCCGTATGTGGTGTAGGCAAAGATATGTTTGAACCCGTCGAATAATTTATTGTTTACGATTGGTATAAAATCCTCGGCTATCAGCCCAGAGTAGTTGAGCTTTTAGTTGAAAACAGCACCGCGGAATGGTTAATTTTCCGCGGTGCTGTTTTGTTTTAAGTTGTGTGTAGCAGTCATCGTGCCGCCAGTGATTTGGGGTTGAGCCAAATCGAGCTAGGGTGGGACACTTGGTTATACAACCAAAAACCATGTAGGGCAATTCACCCACCCGTCTTTTATTTCACATCCCTGCGGCAAAAGCTGTCATGTGCAATCCACAGGAAGCATACCGTATACACAGCTAAAACGGCAACCGAGAAACCCAGCGTCATGGTACCGTCAACCATACTCGACATCCCACCCATAAAAGCCGAACTGGCAGATGGCAGATAGGATGAAAGCTCTGTATTTGAAAATAGAAGAAACTTGATCCCTGGAAGCACCTTGCCTTGGCTTACCACACTGAGAATCCCCATCACAATATTTCCGCCGAACATCAGCATCATGGTAGCGGCAATGGATATCGCGCTTTTTCTTGTAACAACCGACATCATCATGGCAAGCGCACCATAGGTAAGAACCGGCAGCACCAATATCAAAAATCTCAAAACAATATACAACAGATACGGCAACTGAACCACACTGCCGAAAACAGATATAACCTGCATGGAACCGATACCCTTAAAGGCGGTAAACACACCACTAAAAATAAATGCCAGCGCAAGATTTAAAGCCAGTGCAATGGCAGTCAGCTCCATCATCAGTATGGTTTTGGACCAAAAAATCTTGTTTCGCTTGTGGGGTGTAATTAATAGCATCTTAATGGTGCCGCTTCCGTATTCGGATGCGAATATCCCCCCCGCATATACAATCAGCAGGATTGAAATTAGGCTAATCTCGGAGGCAGAACTCTCCAGCAACCCCAAAAATGAATTATAGGAAATCGGGGCTGTATTGGTACTCAGGCGTTTCAAGGCTACATTTATATCCTGTTCCAGATTTCTAATTCGATTTTTAGTAAGCAAGTTGCCATTTTCATCCTCACCCCGAAGTACACTCAGCTTGTTCTGACGTATGGTCTCAATTTC
Source organism: Oscillospiraceae bacterium (assembly GCA_003519645.1). Next base: position 8,490 of record DOWI01000417.1, on the reverse strand, counting down.
GCGGCTTTTCCATAAAAAATCATTATTTTCTTGGTTAGGGCCATAGCCTCTATAATAAAGATTGTTATTAATATCCGAAATCGGTACAATGTTATGCTGGCGGTAAAGCTCGTACATCTCAATATTAACCTGCTTCTCTTGATCCGAATTTGAACCAATCAATCCGCTTTTGATATCATCAATTTTAAAGTCAATAAACTTTCTCCAGTCATTGGATTTCAGAATAGACTGCAGCTTTTCCATCCGCTCCTGACGTTCCCCGTCTGTCATATTGCGGTTTTCGGCATAGCCATACTCCATACCGGGTTTTGCCCAATCTCCGTGTTGGATGATTGGCTTACCTTCATTTTGTTTCTGCCCCGGTATCTCACCTTTAGATAACTGTTCGGCTTTCAGATTGTAGTATTCAAAAACCAAATCGGTTCGCAAGTCCTGGGGAGAGATGTTGTTTTCCAGAAGATATTTCAGTGCCTCGATTGACTGTGCGGTATATATCTCCTCGGGGTTCTCTTTCAGTTGGCCGTTCAGATCCTCAAGACCCCAATTATATTGCTCCTGCCAGGAGGGACTATAACCTCCGGCGCTCCGAAACATGAGTTTGTTGATAACCAGACTAAAAAGGGTGAGCAGCACGATGGCACCCATCAATACCCAGGCGGAAGGTTTTTTATAAAGCTTTAGCCGCTCGTTTTTTAAAAGCACATAATGATTAGCCAACAATATTACCCCCTCCCGTTATTTCCATAAAGCTTTGTTCAAGCGAGGTTTCAACCGCGCTCAATCCGTAAATTGAAACGTTATTCTCCATCAGGCGTCGATTGAGCGTGTCCAGCTCCTCCTCTTTGACACGAACATCTACAAATTCGTCATGAACAGCGGCAATACGGTCGGGAATATTCTCCTGGAGCAACGCCACCGCTTGTTCCATCGGGCGGAGTCTGTAACGATATAATCCGGCGCCGCCGCCTTTAGTAAGCTCTTCAACACTGCCGATGCGAAGAATACGACCATTGTTGATGATACAAACCGTATCGCACATCTGCTGCATTTCCTGCAGAATATGGCTGGAAACAAATATACTCATACCCTGGGTATGCGCGAGATATCGGAGCAGGTCGCGCACTTCCTTGATCCCGGCGGGGTCAAGTCCGTTGGTGGGTTCGTCCAGTATCATAATTTTTGGATTGTGAAGCAGTGCCTGCGCCACGCCCAATCGCTGTTTCATTCCCAGAGAATAGCTTTTGAACTTATCACGGATACGCAATTGCATACCCACCAGCTGCACAACCTCGTCAATGCGTTCTTTTGTTGCGCCGCAAGCGCGTGCATGAATGAGCAGATTATCATAGCCGGATAAATAGCCGTACATATCCGGATTTTCAACAATGCCGCTGATATGCCGCATCGCAGCTTCAAAATTCTTTTCAATATCGTTGCCAAGAATCGAAATGTGCCCACTGTCAATCGATAAAAGTCCCAAAATCATTTTGATGGTGGTGGTTTTACCGGCACCGTTGGGACCCAGAAACCCGAATACCTCCCCTTCCTTTACCGTCAGAGAAACATCCGAAATGATACCCCTGCTGCCAAAAGACTTATATACATTTTCCAATACCAGGACATCAGACATATATATGACCACCCTTTCCTATCACAGACTCAGCGTCCCCACATATCATTAGACAGCCCGGTCCACATGGCCTGGCTGACGCGGTAGATTCCCCATTTTCCGTCAACCTTTTTAAAGCTGATTGTAATATAAAGCTGCTGATTTGCACCCTTGACTTCTTCCATCTTTTCGTTTGAGAAATCCATGTACTTTCCGCTTACTGTATAGGTGTAAGTAACGGTTGAATTGGCAATATTCTTATCAATGGTGTTGTCGTCTTGGGTTTTCTTGGCATCATCCCGCTTTGCGACACGCTCGAAACCATCAATCTGCTTTTCAATATTATCAATCAAAAGCCTCGCTGCGTCATTAATATATCCTGAATTCTTTACAAAATATTTGGACAGTTCATTTTTCAGCCTTGTTTCCTCTGCTTCCAATGCTCCTGCAATCTTAAAGCCTTCGACCTCCTCATCGGTCAGCATCGAGGTTTCTTCCATTAATACACGATACTTATCGGTTAGCTTCCGAATCTCGCTTTTTTCGGGAATCAGAGTCAGCTGACTTACAATGACATAAAGCAGTACCGTCACAAACAGAGCCATTGAAACCACAAAACCGCGGTTGATTCGTTTCCAGAACGGCTTTTTATTCATGCATACATCTCCTTTTCAGGTTTGAAAAACTTAAAATAGAGTATAACACAAACTCTCATAAAACGGAACAACCACAACTCAACTTCTATCGGCTTTCAGCTAACAAGTTGAGGCATAATTCCTATAAAAAATACAGCCCCAAATGAACTCGGTCATTTGGAGCCGCCCTGCGGAATTGTATTTAACTTTGCCAAATCAATAATTCATCAACAGCTTGAGAACCAGCAATGAGATAACCCCCGGGATGCCCAGAACAGCACAGCAAAGACCTGTGAACGCATTCAGCCCCAGATACACCCCTGTAAAAGCACCTACAACATTTACCGCCGCGAGGGCACAAACGCCCTGGGCTCCTGATCCTACAAATGCCCGTATTGGTCTTTTGGTTCGCATCAGCGCAATCAATACAGCAATCACCAATCCTATCCCGACGGCGTAAACCAGAATCTGAAGCCACAGGCTCATTTCTATTTCTCTCCTTCTGTAACGAGCGAGGGATACCTTCCCGCTCTTAGTCCCTGTTCTTTCGCCAGGCGCAGCAAATACCGGTATTGAGCCCGTAAGGATTCAATTTCGTATATGCAGGATTCAATTAGATCGCTGTCCCTTTCCATCTTGAATCTTAAATTGGCATTATCCAGCCTTACACATACATCCCGAATGGCAGCAAGTACCTCATTTGTTGATTCCTCCGGCTTAAGAATGGCTTTGCGTATTGTACCCTCCATGGTATTCACGCCTTTCATAAAATATCTATGATAAGTATTGGAATATTATACCGATTCTATACCTAAACAAGCATTTTATGAAAAGCAATTTTATATATCCCATTTGACAGCCCCATCCATTATGTGGTAATGTGATAAAGTATTATTATTTTTAAATATTTTGCAACCTTTTGGCTTCCAGTTTAGTGTTATAGATAGGGAGGGATGACGGTGAGCCCAGAATCGCTGCGTAATGCGCGCACGCAAAACGATTCGGTGGATGAAATTCTTGAACGGTATGCGGCCATGGTGTATAGGCTGGCTTATGCACGTACCAAAAACCGGTTTGATTCTGACGACATTTTGCAGGAGGTGTTTATGCGGTATATCCGCAGCGCACCCGACTGCCAAGATGAGGAACACCGTAAGGCTTGGCTGATTAGAACCACCATCAACTGCAGTAAAACACTGCTGACATCGGCATGGTTCCGAAAAACCGCGCCGCTTAGTGACACGCTGAGTTTTGAGATGAACGAACGTAGCGAGGTCTACTATGCTGTGCTGGAACTTCCGACTCAGTATCGAACTGTTATCCACCTGTTCTATTATGAAGATTATGCAGTGGCGGAAATTGCAAGGCTGCTTGACTGCAAAGAGTCCACTGTAAAATCCCGCCTTCACAGAGCACGAAACATCCTTCGTGATAAGCTGAAAGGAGTAGCCTTTGATGTTCAGGAATAAATATAAAGCGGACAATGATACCATCAACCCGGATAAAGCGTTGATCAAATATCTTTCGGTCCGTATGAAGCAAGCCCAGTCGGCTTCAGAGAAGCCGGAGCCGATACACTCTGTTGTAAATATAAAAAAGCACTGGTTGGCACATGCCGCAGCCGCGATTGCAGCCTGCCTTGCAATTCTTTTGAGCGCAGGCGGTCTGTATTTGCATTTTAATCAGGATCAATTGCACCCTGCTGTCAACACCGATCAAAAAAAGCATGAAAGCACAGAAAAAAAAGATGTTAATAATTTTGCAACCTATACCGAGCTTTACAATCTCATCAGATCGATGGAGCAAACCGCCGATTTTGGATCCGATGAAGATTTCATTTCAGAAACTGCCCCGGCTGCCATGCCCGGAAATAATATGAATGGCAACCCTATCATGAAAGGCGGCGGCGCTACCGGCGCTGCAACCCAAGCTACACAAGCCACAAACGGCAAAGCCAATTCAAGGGAAACCGACAGTCATTCCAAAACCAATACACAGGTGCAGGGTGTAGATGAAGCCGATATCGTCAAAACCGACGGTGAATATATTTACACACTGGTTGACGGCAAGCTGAAAATCGTCAGCGTAAACGGTTCCAAAATGAAGATGTTATCAAGTATCGATGTTGGTGCCGGCTCGGACGTGAAATCGGAATACAAGCCGTTAGAGTTTTATATTAAGGACGACCGCTTAATCGTTTTGAAAAACAAATACAAGATTGACAGCGACTATTCCTCCAAACCACGGGCAGAGATTGCATACGATGGTTGTTATGTTTACAACAGAAACTGCTCGGTTGTGGCAGATGTGTATGATTTATCCGACCGTGACGCACCCAAGCTTATCGGAAGCAGCGGTCAAAGCGGATATTATCTCTCATCCAGAATGGTGGGACAAACGCTTTACCTGATTACAAACCATAATGTCTATGATACAGCGGTGAAGGATTCACCCGAAACCTATATTCCTATGATTTACAGCAAAAATAAAGGGAGAATCATCCCCCCTGCCGATATTTATATCAGTAAGGAGCCACAGGGCAGGCAATATATCGTGGTAACATCTGTTGATATTGCAAATCCTGATAAGCAGATTTCGTCCAAAACCGTATTCGGATGCGGCAGTACCCTTTATGCCAGCACCGAAAACCTGATGATTGCAAGTGGATCCAACGGACGAAATTCCGGTGGTACCCCTGTTGCGGGCAGAACGGTTCCGCAAGTGGCAGAAAAAACGCAGGTCTCGGGAGCGGTCACGCCCGACGATTCGGCGGGCGGCTCCTCGTATACTGAAAAAAACAAAACCACAACCACCACCTATACCAACAGTACCAATCTTCTTCGCTTTTCACTAAGTGACGGAAAAATTGAGCTTGCCGCCAAGGGAAGCATCAAGGGAAATTTGCTTAATCAGTTTTCGATGGATGAACACAACGGCGTATTCCGGTTTGTAACAACGGTATCCACACACACCGAAACCACCAGTGGTAGCGGGGAAAATGCGCTTGTAACCTATACGCCGGGCACAACCACCAACTCCCTTTATACCCTGAACCCAAAGCTTGAAGTCATCGGTAAAATAGAAAACCTTGCCCAAAACGAGCGTGTCTATTCAGTCCCTTTCAGCGGAGACATCGGCTATTTTGTCACCTTCCGACAGACCGATCCCCTGTTTGCCGTTGATTTGGGTAACCCCGCCAAGCCGAAAGTCCTCAGCGCACTGAAAATCCCCGGCTTCTCGGAATATCTCCACCCGTGGTCAGATAATCTGCTGTTTGGTCTGGGACGTGACGCCGATTTAAGCGGCAGGGCAGGTTATATGAAAATATCCATGTTCGACGTGTCCGACCCCACGGATGTAAGCGAAAAGAATAAGCTAATTCTGGACGGTTACTATTACTCGGATGCCAGCTACAACCACAAAGCCATCGTAATCTCCCCCGAACGTGGGATTGTGGCTTTCCCCTGCGATAACAAGTATTTGATTGTTTCTTATACACAGAACGGCTTTGTTAAAAAAGCTGAACTATCGGTAGACAACTATGGAGTTAATCAGCGCGGACTGTATATCGACGATGTGTTCTATGTTTGCACAAATAAATCCATCACCGCCTATTCCATGGACAATTACAAAAAGCTGGCTACCCTGAAATTTTGATAAAATAGGCATAAAAAATCTCCGCAGCATTTAACTGCGGAGATTTTTTAGTTAAAACAATATTAACCCTTATATTCCACAATCTCAATGGAATTGATTTTCACATCATCCTTGGGCTTGGTTTTATCTCCCTGACCGTTATCCACCGTTTCGACCGTTGCAATGGCATCCACAACGTCCATCCCCTCAAAAACCTGTCCAAACACGGTATGTCCGCCCCATTCGCGCCATGCACCATCAAGGCTTATGTTGCCACCATGCTTTTCATATAGCTCCCAAACCTCATCCGGAACAAGCTTGGGATCGGGTGCGAGAAAATACTGGGATTTGAAAAAAGCATCGAATGAACCAAACTGACTGTCGATTTGCTCCTTATACTGATTATAATACTGCAGAGCTTCGCCTTTTTTCTGATTATAATTGCTTAAATATGTCTCTGCGTTTTCCTGATATTTTTCTTCCCCATCAAACGCCTCAGGTCCTGCCTGATTGATAAAAAACTGGCTGCCGTTTGTTGCCACGCCATATCTCCCCGAATTCGCCATTGCCAGCGATCCGCGCAGATTCAGCAGCTTCTTGTCAAACTCGTCCTTAAAATCTTCTTCATAGATACTTTCGCCGCCGGCACCCGTGCCTTCGGGATCACCGCCTTGAATCATAAAATCTTCAATTACTCTGTGAAAGATTACGCCGTCATAATAGCCGTTTCGGGCGTGGGTTATGAAATTTTTCACCGCTTTGGGAGCCGCTTTTGGAAAAAATCGGATTTTGATATCCCCCATGCTGGTATGCATAATGGCAATTTCCTCGCCTTGTTCCGGCTTTTCAAGCTGGAATCCCACTTTTCCGGAATATGCGTCGGTTACCCTTTTACTGGAACAGCCGGTCATAGGTATCACAAACAACATTGCTGCCATGGCAAGACTCAGAACACATTTCAGCTTCATTTCGGACATCCTCTCAAGTTATTTTGTTAAATTAATCAAGGACAGAAATCTCAATCGATTGGATGGTTACATCCTGTTCAGGCTTATCATTTCGACCAGTTGGGGTATTGGCAATGGCATTCACAACATCCATGCCGTCATATACCTGACCAAAAACAGTATGACGAAAATCAAGCCATGGTGTACCGCCCACCTTATTGTAATTTTGAACAACCGATTCCGGAAACCTTTTGTCCTTAAGGGCAATCTGATCCAGCATCTGCTTGGGGCAGGATGCCAGCTGAACAATAAAGAACTGACTGCCGTTGGTGTTGGGACCGGCATTTGCCATTGACAAAGCGCCGCAGTAATTGCGCAGCTCGACATTCGGCTCGTCCTCGACCGGTTCTCCCCAAATACTTTCACCGCCTGTTCCGTTGCCGAGGGGATCTCCCCCCTGAATCATGAAATCCTGAATCACACGGTGAAAAATGAGTCCGTTGTAATAGCCGTTTTTGGCATGTGTCATGAAGTTCTCGCAGGTTTTTGGTGTTTTGTCTGGGAAAAGCCGAATAGATATATCCCCCATGCTGGTATGCATAACTGCAACGGTATCGCCTTTTGACGGACGGTCAAGCTGGTTCATGAATTTTTCCTCCAATTAATTAAAACTGTGGTGGTATCAGCGTAAAACGCTGTTTGGCTCGATGTGGAAACGCAATACGAGTAAATCCAGGCGGATAGGGGCAATTCCATGTCGTTGTCACCCTCGGCTCCCTCCCAGAGGGAGCNNCCGTGGCGACTGAGGGAGATATCCCCATATTATTATTCTATCTTTGCCCTTAGTATGCCTTCCCCCACACAACCATATGCTTGGCGGGTTTGCTGCAGCATACACATGTGTCGGCTATCCTCTCCTGTTCAAACGGCATACAGCGGCTGGTCACGCCCGCCTGATCTTTCAGTGCGGTTTCACATTCCAACTCCCCGCACCACATTGCCTTGATAAAGCCAGGCTTGTTGTCGGCAAGCTCTTTCAGCTCGCTCATGGAAGCCGCTGAATAGGTCATGGATTCCCGCCGTGCCAGTGCCTTCTGATAGAGACCGTCATGAACGGCTTTCAGNNAGCTCGGGCAGCTTGGTTTCCAGCTCGTCCAGTGAAACCACAGTCTTCTCACGGTTATCCCGGCGGACTATGACACACTGGTTATTTTCAATGTCACGGGGTCCCAGCTCCAACCGCAGCGGAACACCCTTCATCTCATGCTCGGCAAATTTCCATCCTGCGGAATTGTCGGAATCGTCCATCTTCACCCGCACAACCGATTTCAGCCTGTCACGCAAAGAGGCGGCGGCATCAAGCACCCCCGGCTTGTGAGGCGCAATAGGAATAACCACCAACTGAGTAGGGGCGACTGCGGGCGGCATCACCAAACCGTTGTCGTCGCCGTGCGTCATGATGATGGCGCCGATNNGGTGGACATCCCCCAAGATGTCTGGAAGGGATACTGCAGCGTATTGTCACGCCCTGTGAACTGTATCTCAAACGCACGGGAAAAGCCGTCCCCGAAATAATGGCTGGTGCCGCTTTGCAGCGCCTTGCCGTCATGCATCATGGCTTCGATGGTATAGGTAGCCTCGGCACCTGCAAATTTCTCCTTGT
>DOWI01000023.1 GCA_003519645.1 Oscillospiraceae bacterium | reverse complement strand
ATGATGCTGATCGTATTGTCGATCAATGTATTTTCCTTTTTGACCGCCAAGCAGGATATGGACTATTTCGCCCGTGAGATGGTGGAAGCCGCGGCCGTAAACGGCAACACCTACAGCACAAACAATTATATTCGGTATTATGAGCTATGCGATGAAGTCGGATTCTATCCCGGCTATTACTGGACAGCCGATTATATCAGTGGATATTATGGGCGTGTCCAGTATGGAGATACAATTCGCATTACAGTCCAATACACAAGATATCTGGAAGGCTTCGGGGTATTCCGAATTCCCATTACCATGACGGCGACGTATTCAGCTTTATCGCAAGTATATTGGAAATAGGCGGTGATAAAATGCTTAATATAAAAGGAATCTCCTATGTCAAAACGGCGGTTTGGATTTTGATTTTCAGTATGATCCTATCCCTTGTTTTGACCTACGCCTCACTGATGACGCTGATTCAAACTGCCGAAAGCAACACGCAAAGGGTACTGGACGGATTTGTAACCGAAAATTCGAAGCTGATATACGATTCTCTCAAAAACGGCAGCGATTTCACAGAAAGTTTAAACAAAAGTTTCTATATTTCCGCCGTTTCCGATGAGCTCTCTATGGACAAATCTGGTAATATGTTGTATTATATGAATGAGCAAGGAAATGTAATCTACCGAATTTCTAATCCGAATGTTGCCTACGAATGGGAGAACACCTTAATGCTCAAGGCAACATACGATATCCTTCTGCCGGTGACGTTTGCGGGTCAGATTGTTGCAACCCTGCGAATCCCCCAAAATGTGGTATCGTACTATAATCTGAAATAACGGATTAGAAAGGATTAGTGATCAGAATGAAGAAATTACTCAAGAACAAGGCTTTTATCGGAATTTCGGCAGCTGCGCTTTTTATTGCTATTATAATAACGGCGGTATTGCTCCTGCCGGATAAAGTTCCGATTGATGAAGCATCTCAAGCCCCGGGAACCTCAGATGCAACGGTGAATGTCCCGGACATTTCAACTCCGCCTGAAACCTCGGCGGTATCGGAAAAGCCGGATGGAGAAGCAGAAAAAGAAAACACTTCCAATCTTGTCGTGGATGTCGGCGGAACCAAAAACACAGATAAGAACACCGACAACAACAGCAAAAATGCGGATACAACCGAAAAGCCAGTAACGGAGGTTCAGCCCAAAGATACCGAAAGTGATGGTGGGATACAGATCGGCGGCGGGGACAGCACCGAAAAATATAGCTGTGGCTGCCCGAATCATCACTGTAAAAATGCTGAAGCGCACGCATACATTCACAACCTTGAACTTGAGGGCTGTCCATACTGTGGTTCACATTCTTGCCCAAGTTTCTATGATGTGAATGAATGGGGTTTTACAAGATACAATCAAACACTCTGCCCGAAATACAGCGAGAAAAGCGATCCCGCTAAATACTGTCAGCAATGTGGTCGGGAGCTTTGGTCGCCAAGCAATCCAACAGGGTGTTTCCGATATTTGCAGGATACCGACTGTGAATGCGGTGAGCATGTGAAAGCTAATACATGCCATCATCATTAAAAACTTGATATAGTTCGCGGCAAAAGACTTGACTAATATGTCAGGTCTTTTTTCTTGCGTAAATTTACAGAAAGGGGTATTGATTATATGATAAGAAAAGCAATCAAGATGATCTCCTGTATGTTCATATTGTGCGCTGTAATCTCAGCAATAGACATGACTGCGTATGCTTTGGATTGGGATGGCAGTTCGACAGGCGGCGGTGGAGCAGGATCGCCTGCCGGTCCCAACGGTTATGCGATCAGAACCACAGGAGATAACTGTTTGGGTTATCGTTTTTCCGTAGTCGATAAATATGGAAATACCAAAAACGGAGCTGTTATTGATGTATTCCGAAATACCACTTACGGAAACAGCGAGTATTCCAATGCGTACAAATATAATACCAAGTACAATAAAATTCAAAATATCCAAAACCAAAATAACAGTTTCGGTTCGTCGAAAAATTCCTGGGATTGCTATAAGGAAGTAAACATGGGATTTGCTCAATCGCTCCCCACTCCCGACGGGATGAATAGCTGGCAGAATGACGGCCGGAATCTTAACTCTATTTTAAGTATTCTTGGAATAGGAAATATATCAAACTTAAAAAACGGCGACAAGGTGCTTGTTGAACCACTGTTTGATGTGCGGTTGCAAGGTGTTTATCATTCGCTCACAGTTACCGAAATTGCTTTATACGGAAAATGGCTTCTCGGAGCAAATAGCAATGGCGGTTCTAGCAGCACAAGCGCGTCATGGGGATTTATCTCGTCATACACGAACAGATACTATCCGAACTCTCTTTATACACCAGACGGTCAAGGCTTATGGTCGGGTGTTAGCGCAATCGGCTCAAGCTCACGCGCAACCTTTTATACGATCATTAACAGTGGTTACGGTGTGGGAATTGCGTATACTGAAACAAAACCGGACTTTACGCCTGCGCTCAGCGTAAATATCTGCGAAGCATGGCGCGGCAGTAAATCCGACCGAAGTTTTTATTATGGAAATAGTAATGGCAGTTCATTTGGAAATTTTTCTTATGCCAACGGATACCCGATAAAAGGCGATAACGTTTGGTTCGCTGTCAATTTCCCTGCAGAAAGTGAAAATTGTTATGTCCGCCAATCGGTCAGACTTTCGGGAGGGAGCTGGACTTCGAGAAATTGTTATTCTAATAATAGCACATGGTGGGATGTGGCGCTGTCTCCAACCACAGTAGACGCCGGACGAAGCAGTTATAGCGTCGAAGCAAAGGTTGATTGGATCGATGGGAACGGTAATGTTTTGAAATACGGTGCGGTTAAAACATTCTATATCCCTGTCCGTCCAAAGATCAACCAATATCAAGTCACTTTGACCGATATCGCGGGACAAACAGCGGCCTACGGCGGTTTGGCAGGTTATAGTGGCAAAGTTTATGTCGGGCAGCGCGTTTATCCGAAATATACTTTTACCTCAGAAAACTCCTGGACATCGTATAACAATTTTACCGGAAATCTGTATTATTATTTTTATATTATTTGGTTGAAAGCAAACGGCGTATCTGATATGACGGCAAACGGAGTCGGAATTAATCAAAACGCGTCTTACAGCAAATACAGTTCCCTGTATCCTTACCGTGTACCTGACAACTCGACAGGCGGGAACCGTATCCGGTTTAACCTGACATCCGAATGGTCTTCAGACACCGCACATACCAGCCAAAGCACATGGATTGATATTCCGACTGTTAAAGCCGATGTGGAATTGTATGATATCAAGCTCATCGACGCGCACGGAAACTATATTACCGACAGAGAAATATATGCTTATCAAACTGTGACGCCGCAGTATATTTACAAAAACAATACCAACTGCACGGTATATGTCGAAGGGTATAACGATGATAACACTCAAATCAACGGCATTTATGCAATCCCCGCCGGCGGGACTATCGCGGTAAACGGAAAACAGATGAAAGTTCCCTATGAAAGCACTTTTTCAGTATGGGGCGGCGTTTACCTGGAAGGCGCTGGCCGAACCAATACAAGCTGGGAAAGCAACGGTGACAACAATCAATGGCTCAGATATTGGTATGTGAAGCATCCGCTTACCATCGAAGCTATTACGCCAAATTCCTATTATCGTGAAGGCGTTGAAGTCATTACAAGTTTCAAAGTGAAGAATGCCGCCATCGCTGACTTTATACCGGGCAGTAATATATCCGTAAAGTTTACAGTGTCAAATGGTACAACTGTTCTTTATACAGGAATAAAAACCAATATTGTGATCCCCTCAGAAAATGAGAACCTTGTTTATTTTAAATGGACGGTTCCTCGATATCTGTATGGCGCTTATATAACCGTCAAAGGCGAAGTTTATGACAATGACGCAAAAATTGATACCGGACAGATCTCGGTAAAGTCAACAACAGTGACTGATTCGCAAACACCTGACACACAGTATGAGAGCAGCAAGCCAAGCGGATGGTCGATATCCTCAACTCCCTCAACCTACTCCAACAGTGCCACATGGTCGGAATGGGTTTATTCAAATGGCAGCTTCACCAAGAAAACCTACGGGATCATGATTGCAAACTATCCTATAACGATTACTCCGGATACCGACTCGCCGTCCGCCTCGCAAATAAACGGTATTTGGAATGTGAAATCGGGTTACGGCTTTACTCTTCAAAGCACTCCCGTTAGGCAGTCCGTGTCAGGCACGCTTTATCCGTCGTCCCCAGCATACACTTATGTGCAAAACGGATATATGACCTTCCCCGAATATAACTATTCGGCTGTTTCAGGCAGATACCGGATGCTGGAAAGCTCCTACGGAACCTTCCGATTTGCGGCGAATCCTGCTGCAAACAATAAAAAGGTACACTTCATTCCTTTGTGGTACCCAAACGGAACGCAAAATTATACCGCGTCCTGCTATTTTTATGATTTTTGGACGCCAGCCGGAATGTTGTCGGCAAGATTGAATTCCAACAGCTTCACGATCAACGGCAGCCTTTATGACGATCATTATATTGGGAGAAATTGATGAAAAAGATTTTTATATGCTCCGCATACCGCGGAAATATTGACGGCAACATCGAAAAGGCAAAAGAATATTGCCGCTGGGCGGCAGTTGAGTGCGGAGTGATACCAATCGCTCCGCACCTTTTCTTTCCTCAGTTCCTTGATGACGATGCTGAAACAGAACGTGAAATCGGCATTAATATGGGTTTATCCTTATTAAAGGATAGCTCTGAGCTGTGGTATTTTGGAGATTCCGTAACAGAAGGCATGAAAAAAGAAATAGACACGGCTGTTAGGCTCGGTATACCCGTCCGGCTTGTGCCGGAAAGCGAAATTCTAAATATTCAAAACGGAGGTTTGTATTTATGATGATCAAGAGAATTTTCAGCAAAAAGACGATTATCTGTATCTTAGTATTTTTGCTTATGATGACCGTTCTTGTGGTTCCAGCTCTTGCGGCGGGTGATGTTGCGGGAGCTATCGAAAACACCTGGAACGCCGCACAAACGCAGATCAAAAGCGTGGTCAACAACGTCGTTTTCCCGGTGATCGATCTGATCCTTGCGGTACTGTTCTTTGCGAAATTGGGTACCGCTTATTTCGACTATAGGAAGCACGGACAGTTTGAGTTCACGGCACCCGCAATCTTGTTTGCCTGCCTTATTTTTACGCTTACCGCACCCCTTTATGTGTGGGATATCATCGGAATGTAGCATTTCAAAATAAAAAGCAGTAACACAAGGCAAAAAAGACAGCACCCACCAAAATAAGATTGGCGGGTACTGTCTTTTGAAGGAGCGGAAGGGTGTCATGCTTTACCTGACAGCGATTCTACCTTAATACGCAATTCTTGACAGCCAAGTGAATATAACCCAAGTAAAAGTTTAAAGTATGGTAAGATCACTTCCGATTATACCCCTCCGGCAGAAGCTGAAAAATTTGTTTTGAGGTTTCCCGGTCCCGAAAGGCAAGGCAATAGGTAAGCTGGTTGCTCGCACCCTGCCAAAAGGTTGTCATGGCATTGACCAGGAGAAATTGTTGACGGAACAGACAGTTCAGCTTCTCCATTGGTTCCTCCTCTCCAAGAACGGAGCAGATACCATCGAACAGATCTTTCAGATCACATACATCCATCACAGCTCTGCACTCATATTCCAGATTGTCTATATAGCTTGAAACTGCCTCGTTCATAAAATTTATAAACAGCAGTACAAAATATAGATTAACCTGTGTATGCTTCTCCTGAAAATCAAGCGGATTCAACTCGATGTATTCCTTTGCCTTTTTAAAAAACCAGTGGTCTGCTTTTTCCGGTTCACCGCGAACCACACTTGCGCAGACTCCAATCAGCTGGCCTGCCGTATCGAATCCATCCGATGCTGCATCTTGCGCAAGTTTCGTATTAATTGCTGTAAGAAGAATAGACAGATACTTGTCCAGCAGATACGCCCGCTTCCCGGCTTTTTCCCGAATCAGTTCTGCTTGTTCGAAAAATTCTGTCAGGGTTTCATTGGAATAGCTGCTTTGTGCATCTCCTGTGATGCTGGTGAAATCGTTGAAGAAATTCATTTGTACACGACCTTTCTGAAAAATATGGTCGGAAGGTATAATAAAAAGCGCATGCAAAGGCGAGCGGATAAACCGCTGAATTCCCCTGCATACGCAAACTTGGTATTGTAAAACACCGTAATTGGTGTTAAACTATTGCTGTCATATGTGCCGTTTACGGTTGCGTGGGGTGCTTAGCTCACCTTCTCGCAGGGCCGGTGTGTTGGTATCACGCCGGCCTGCTATGACGTTTTTTATTGTAAGCCGGTTTTTACGGCTTTTCTTCTCCCGTTGTGCTATTACAACTCTGATTATGGTAAAAGTCAAGTATCAATTAAGAAAATTAATAGAGACCGGCGCTTTTTTATCGACAGCCGCCATATAGCAGAAATAACAGCGGAGCGCAGAAGCTATAGCTTCACGCCCCGCTTTTTTATACAAATTTCAATAAAACTGCCGGGATTATGATTTGTTCTTCCTTTTTCCCTATATTGGCTATTCTATAATATGTAAAATACGCTATATGTAATTCGCTTAAAGTTAGTTATAAATCGTTTAGTTGCTGTTATATGGCGCAATTTTAATTTATACTATTATTAAACGAATTACATATGCATTTAAAGAATTACAAGGAGGGTGTTATGGTAGATAAAAGAATCGGTAAAAGAATCAAACAATGCAGAGAGAAAAAGGGATTTACCCAGGAACGGCTTGCAGAAAAAATAGGAGTTTCCACAAATTATATTTCCGCGATTGAACGCGGTTCAGTCTTTCCGAGGTGTGAAAACCTGATAGCCCTTTTAAATTCGCTGGAAATATCGGCAAATGAGATTTTCGTTGATGTGCTGAAAAAAGCATATGAAATTAACTCGTCTGTTTTGTNNATTTTGTCGGAGGAAATCAGAACTTTGCCCTATGAAGAACAGCGCCGTATTTTTTCGGTAGTGGAAACCATGATTCAAGAAGCGAAAAACAAATGAACAAAGGCACATGAAAATCTGCGAGAAATATTCGCAGATTTTTTTTGCACTTTTTTATATAACAACATATTTCTACAAAGTTTTCTGTTATACTAATACTAAACGAATTACATATAAATCGTTAAATATTAGTTAGGAGGAAATTTTATGAACAGAATCAAATCATGCTGTTTCACAGGACACCGACCACAGAACCTGCCTTTTGGCTTCAACGAGGACGATGATAGATGCAAAAGCTTAAAAGAACTGCTGCAAAAGCATATCGTCGATCTGATCGAGAATAAAGGCGTAACCCGGTTTATCAGCGGTATGGCGCTCGGCGTCGACATCTATGCCGCTCAAATCGTGCTGGAAGAAAAGGCAAGCCATCCGGATATCATTCTGGAATGTGCCTTGCCATGCGAAACCCAAAGCAACCGATGGAAGGTTGACCAACAGGAGGTATATTATAAAATCTTGGGGGATTGTGATAAAGCGACCTTACTGCAGCATGCCTATACCGCAGACTGTATGAATAAACGAAACCGCTATATGGTCGACAACTCGGATTTTGTAATCGCCGTCTGGAATGGTAAGCCGAGCGGAACCGGAAATACAGTTCAGTATGCCTTACAGCAGGGCAAGAAAATCATTACGATCGATCCAAACAATTTATGGGAAGAAGGTGTTTAACATGCTTGGAAGCTGCAGAAAAATTGATCCTTTGGGAAGGGTGACCATTCCAAAGGAGCTTCGGAAAAAATACGCGATAACGGACAATACTTTGCTGAATATCACTGAACTGAATGACAAAATTATTATCCAGAAGGTAATGCCTGCATGCAGGCTCTGCGGATCGGAGCAAAATGTAGATGAATCAATAATGGTATGTAAAAACTGTAGTTTACAAATCAAAAACCAATAACAAGCGAAAGCGGCAGCCGGTATGTAAAAAGCATACCGGCTGTTTACATTTTTACGGAGGTGATTTATTTGTTTGACTGGCTTGGAAACTTAATAGACGGAATCAGCGAGGGAATTTCTAATGGGCTAAACAGCGTTTGGGAAACCGTGTCAAACAGCATATGGGATACGTTTTTAAAATGGATGTACAAGGTGATTTATGACGCCCTTGCCGATTTCTTTACAAAGATCAGCAATATGGGAGCGGAGCTTTTTGATCTGTCTTGGGTGCAGGCAACAATTAAGCTGTGCAGTTTATTCGGTTGGGCACTATTTGCGGTCGGACTTGTCGTCTGCATTTTTGATGTGGCTGTGGAACAGCACACAGGCAGAGTTAACATTAAGACAACAGCGATTAATGTTCTGAAAGGCTTTTTTGCAGTCAGTCTGTTCACTGTTTTGCCGATTGAACTGTATAAGTTCTGCATCACGCTTCAAAACCTGCTCTCGAAGGATCTGTCATCCGTATTCGCCGGGCAAGCAATCGGCAGCTTTGGTATTGCGGGAGCGGCAAACTCAGCTTTAACATTGATGTCGGGAATGCCGAGCTTGTTTAATCTGATTGCAATGATCGCACTCGGTTATTGTGTAATAAAAATCTTTTTCGCCAACATCAAGCGCGGCGGTATTCTGCTGATACAAATCGCAGTCGGCAGCTTGTATATGTTTTCTATTCCGAGAGGATATACCGACGGCTTCACACAGTGGACAAAGCAAGTGATCGCGCTGTGCCTTACGGCATTTTTGCAGACAACGCTGCTGTTTCTCGGACTGCTCACCTGGCAGACGGATTGGCTGTTGGCAATCGGAATCATGATGGCGGCGAATGAAGTTCCGAGGATCGCGCAGCAGTTTGGACTGGATACCAGTGTCCGGGTCAATATGATGAGCGCCGTGCACACGACTACGACCGCAGTCAATCTGACAAGGTCTTTAGTAAAAAAATAAGGAAGGAGATACGATTATGAATTATAATAACGAGCTTACCCGTTCCGATATCGCCATCGACGGGGATATGGAAATCGACTGCGATATCGGGCAAATCGTAACCGCTTATGTGGAAACATGGTTTGATGTTGACAAAAAGTTCGGAACTCATACCGCAGATGACGATGATGTATGGCTGAATCTATATGCCAAATATAACGTGCCGGAGGATGCTCTGTAGCTGGAATATGAGATCAGCAAACCGGACAGCTGCGAATATTTTGATTATACGCCTACCGAAGCGGAAGCGCAGCTCATCAAAACCATGATGCGTGAAAAGTGCATAGAAGTATACGGCTGCACATTAGAGGAATTTATCGAACCGGATGAAGCTCAGGGAATGGAGGTATCGCAATGAATCAATATCTTTATCCACAAAACCTGAAAGCGCAGGCTAAGCTGTGGTTCTGGAACCTACGGGACATTGTTGTGATTGGTATTGCGCTGTTGATTTCCGTGCTTGCTCTTTCGCAGATAGGATTGTTTCTGCCGCTGGCATTGACTTTGGTTTACGCTTTTCTGACCATACAGCTTGACGATGTGTCCGTGCTGGATTTTATCAAAAGAGCTGTGCGCTTTTTTATTACCACACAACAGTATTATACATGGAAAGCGAGGATAGGTTCATGAAAAAGAAAAAACCGAATAACGGTACGCAGCAGCTCATCGGCGTAAAAGCCTTCTCCCGAAACGGAGTCATGACGAATACGCACGGCGAGCTTGTTTTTTATATGGTTCGCCCCACCAATATCTCGGTGCTGTCGCAAACCAGCATCGCCATCAAGGTGCGGCATCTGATGCAGCTTCTGACCGCGCAACCGGATATTGAAATCGTCTGCCTGGATGATTGCGAATGCTTTGACAGCAATAAGGAATATCTGCAGACCCGAATAGAAAATGAAGCTAATCCGGAAATCAGAAAATTGCTTGACAGGGACAATCGTTTTCTGGATGAAATTCAAGTTCAGATGTCTACCGCCCGGCAGTTTATGTTTGTTTTGCGCTTGCGGAATGAATCCGAAGAACAGTCCTTTGCCAATCTCAACCGAATTCAGAAGTCGATCACAGAGCAGGGCTTCGAAGTGAAGCGTGCAGAGAAAAGTGATATCAAACGGTTTTTAACCATCTATTTTTTACAGCATGTACCCGCGGAGGAACTGCCAGATACAGACGGAGAAACCGCTGTGCAAAAATGGGTAATACCAGATTAATATAACTGATGAAAGGATGATTATAATGCCAGTTAAAAAGAAAGCACTTCCTGTCCCGGTCAAACAGGAGGAAGCCTCAGTGAAAGATTTTTTCGACCTTGTCGCGCCCGGCGTAATCAAATTCAACCCGGACCATTATATCATCGGTGATACCTACCGCTGCGTTTGGGCGATCCGTGAATATCCACCGATTACAGCGGATCAGGCTATCCTTGCCCGGTTCGGTGACAAGGAAGGTGTTACGATTCATGTGTATTCCCGATATGTGGATAACGGTGAGCAACGAAAAATCATACAGAACGCTACCCGAAAAAACCGGATGATGACGGGCGGTACGGATATTCAGGATACCGTTACAGCCGAAGGCAATCTGGAAGATGTGGTAGAACTCCTTGCAAATATGAGAAAGAACAAAGAACCGCTCCTACACTGCGCCGTATTTATGGAGCTGACCGCTCCCGACTTGGATAAGTTAAAAGAGCTTCAGACCGAAGTTATCATGGAGCTGACCCGTGAAAAAATATCGGTCGACCATCTGACACTGCGTCAAAAGGAAGGTTTTCTGTCGGCGATGCCTGTGGGATATAACGCCTTTACCGCGCAGTATGAACGGGTACTCCCCGCAAGCTCGGTGGCTAATCTGTACCCGTTTAATTACTCCGGCAAGACCGATCCGCAGGGCTTTTATCTCGGCAGAGATAAATTTGGCACCAATATTATTGCCGATTTTGACCACCGTTCGGATGATAAGACCAACGGCAATATCCTCATCCTAGGCAATAGTGGACAGGGTAAAAGTTATCTTTTGAAACTCATCTTGATCAACCTGCGCGAAAGCGGAAAGAACATTATCTGCCTTGATGCCGAGCAAGAGTATGAAGACCTGACCAACAATCTCGGCGGCTGTTATCTGAACCTGATGAGTGGCCGGTATATCATCAACCCCCTCGAACCTAAAGCATGGTCGGATGATCATAACGAGCCGGAACAGGATAATCAAAGCGAATCCGAGCCGGACGCCTTCCGAAAAGCCACAAGGCTCTCACAGCACATTGCCTACCTTAAGGATTTTTTCCGCGCCTACAAGGACTTTTCCGATGCGCATATCGACGCCATTGAAATCATGGTAACCAAACTGTACGCTAAATTTGGGATCACAGATTCCACCGACTACAGCAAACTCACGCCTGCTGACTATCCCATCATGTCCAATTTATATGATATGATCGAAGCGGAGTATAAAGGCTATGAGCAGGGCAATAAATCTTTGTTCACAGAAGAACTGCTCCGTGAAATCTGCCTAGGACTGAACAGTATGTGCAAAGGAGCTGAATCAAAATTCTTTAATGGACACACCAATATCAGTGACGATAAATTTCTGTGTTTCGGCGTCCGGGGACTCATGGATTCCAACAAGCGGCTCAAAGACGCAATGCTGTTTAACATTTTAAGCTATATGAACCATA
Source organism: Oscillospiraceae bacterium (assembly GCA_003519645.1). The sequence goes on along the minus strand of DOWI01000023.1, from coordinate 2,994 downwards.
AGCTTCTCATGGACGGCAACACGGCCGCCTCCATTGATGAGCTTTATTTGTTCCTGTCCAACCTCACGGCGATTGAATATATCCGCAATGCTTCCAAGCGAGTGCGTAAAAAGGAAAGCAATATGATCCTCGCCAGCCAAAATATTGAGGATTTCCTGATTGAAGGCATTCGGGAATATACAAAACCGCTGTTCAGTATTCCCACTCACCAGTTTTTGTTCAACGCCGGCAACATCAACCCTAAGGATTATATCGACGCCCTGCAATTGGAACAGTCGGAATTTGATCTGATTAAATACCCTGAACGAGGAGTTTGCTTATACAAATGCGGCATCGAGCGGTATCTGCTTCAGGTTATTGCGCCGGAGTATAAGGCGGTGCTGTTCGGTAAAGCGGGTGGGCGCTGATGGCAGCTCCGATTGCTGTGGCAGTAAAAAAGGCACTTGAAGTATTAGCATCAAATAAAAAAGGGCGTAAATTCCTTGGCTATGTTATAGGAATTACGCTCTTTTTAATTATGCTGCCCTTCATTGTACTGTATGGTTTGTTCGGTTGGATGAATGGTACGGACAATTCGTTTATGCAAACTGAGCAGATCATGTCAGCGCTTCCCGCGGAGCAGCAGGAACAGCTAAAAGGTATTGACAGCACTTATCAGAAAATCGCGGAGATATTTTCTGAAAAAGAATTGACGGAGAACGACGCAAAAAAAGCGCAGGAAATTTATGTCGGGTTGCTGATTGGAAAAGAGGAAAACGATAATTTCTATGATGATCTGGTGTGGTGTTTTCAAAATGCTACTGATGAATCCTCCCTGTACGATAATTTGTTAAACAAATTTTCCGTGTCTTTCACCGAGAAGGAAAAGCAATATCTTGATGAAAAGTATGGCGTTACGATTGTAAAATCAAGTGATACTTCGGGTTCTACTGATCCCAATAGTACACCCGCATCATAAAAAGGAGCGTGATAAATTGGCTTATATAAAATGCAAAATTCCGGAAGAAGTCTACCATCTGACCGAATGCCGGAACCTTGAAAGCATACTTGCGGATGAAAAAATCCGCAGGTATGGTGACTCAGAGTGTTGGTTTTGCCGTTCCATCCCGGATCTCCTGCGCTATATGGAATATACCGTTATGAATGAAGGTAAACCATATATCGCAGTTGGAGGAATTGTGAAGCGATATCCTGCCTTTGTACCGGAGAATTATGTGGTGCTGAAGCTGACGCCGCGATACCGGGAAGGCAATTGGTTCAAGTGGATACAGGAGCTTCCTCCGGACAGTTCCCCTGAATTGGTTGCCCGGGGCAAGGAGTTTTCTAATTCGAAAATCGGGTTTCGCGGCGATCTGCGCTTTAAAACGGTTGAGGTTTTGAAAGTTTCCGATCTGCTGGACTTAGGTATTACCGAGGACGATACCATGTCTCTCGGGCAAAATATGTAATTATTTTAATGGAGGAAAATCTGATGAAAACTGTTGCACGATTTGAAAGAAAAGAAAATGAATTGGATATCCAACCCTGTGTAATCGATGCAATCCACGAGTTGCCTGCCGACGAATATAATGCGTTTACGAAAAATATGCTCCGGGATTATGAATTTATCCGTAACAATCAAGACATGATGCGTGTGGACAGCAACGGCATTACACACTGTATGCTGGTGATGAGAACAGATTTACCGGATGGCGTTCTGATAAATTCCGAAGGTAGCAATTACGGCAGATATACCGCAATCCTTCCCAATGCCCGTGAATTTGTGAACGGCAGGATCAGGGAGATGGCTGACGAAATCATAAAAGATGGTACATTACAGACCGAAAATGGTGTGTGGGTTATAAATTGGGATGAAATCAGCCGGCGTTTCGGTTCTGCCGTGACCTCTAAGAATGGAGTCGGAGAGCTGCTATATGCGGAGCTGCTTGAACGCGACGAGGTTGATCAGTGCATTGCCACTGAAGATGACATCGAAATGATTTACCATCTGGAGCATTGCCCTCTTTGTCAATCGGGCGGTATAGGTGGCTTCCTCAGTCTGTTCTCTCTGATGGGATGCAATCTGGAAGACGTTCATCTTTGCCATGCCGACGAGGATCACGACCTGGCCACTGTGGTGGAGCTGAACCAAAATACCCTGACCGAGCAAGGCAAACGGGATTGGTCAGACGTTCTGTCGACAAAGGTGGAGAGGATTTATACCGGGTATTATGGGCTGCAGATAGGATTATCCGGCTGCGAAGCGGATCGTCTGCGTGATTTTTCTTTTATGCTGGCGGGGCAATGCTCCTGCAAGGATTACNNACATGTGGGTTCGGCAGGACGAAACCGAGCAGGCACAAAACGATTCACACACCGGTATAGAAATGTAAAAACCGCTCAAAAGCTATAAGAAAGGATTGAAAATCCATGCCGAATTCTATTGAAATTACCGCATGGCTCTATGAACAGCAGTACAACGCGCTTGCAAAATGTCTTCGGGCGTTGGGCGTAGAGAGCGTAAACAAGGAAGCCGAACGCCTCATTTTTGAGCGGTATCAGCAACTCGTGCCGAAGGAAGAACAGGATAAAATTGAAAACGAGCTGCGTGAAAAAATCGCCGCCAAGGAAAAACAACGCGAAGAATCCAGACGGTTCGGTCTCATCAAGATTATTGAAAACGGTTCCGTCCGTTGCTTTGCTTCGGATCTGCTGGCGGATTTAAGGCAAAATGCTATTGTCATGCGCCGCTATCTTCGCAATGAAATCGAACNNGCCTCAAACGGCCAGCCGGAAATCACGCAGGATGAGTATGACCGTTACGCTCAGGAGTATGGTATCCGCCCAAATGTTGCCGGCGTCTTTGTTTTTGATCTGGACGCCGGAATTATTTCCACCATTGACCGTGAGAGCGGTGAATGTGATTCCTACAATATGAAAGATGTCAGCACGGCTGTGTATCACGCGCAGCGTAAGACATCTCTAGCTTTTTGGGCGAGGGATGATTATTTTTAC
>DOWI01000221.1:9727-11656 GCA_003519645.1 Oscillospiraceae bacterium | reverse complement strand
TTTGACGCATTCGACAACCGCGTTGATGCAACCCTAAGAGCAAAAATCAAGACGAAGGGAATGACACTGAACGATACTATTATTTTAGCTTCGATCATTCAGTGGGAGGCTGCCAAGACCAGAGATATGTATAAAATATCACGGGTTATTTATAACAGACTTGAAAAGCCGAATTTATTCCCTAGGCTGCAATGTGACTCAACCCAAAAATATATTGACAAAATGACACCACCGGTAGGTGGTCAGAGGGTAGATAATCCTGACTACGACACCTATAAACGCAAAGGTTTGCCTGTCGGTGCAATCAACAACCCCGGTTTGGAAGCCATCAAGGCTGCAATTGATCCGTCGGATGAAAGTGATGTGAAAGGCCGTTATTACTTTGCAACCAATATGAGAACCGGAGTAACACATTACTCCATTACGCTGGCGGAGCATGAAAACTGGTGTAGAGCGAATAATGTCGGCATGTATGCCAGTTCATAATAAAAAATAATTATCCGCCGGTCTTAACCGGCGGATAATTGGGTATAATAATTTAATAAATATGTCCGATGTTATGAAAACATTACCATTCGATTCCTTTGCGTGCCCGGATTCCTTGATCATACGGATGTCTAACGCAGTGGATTTCACTGATATAGTCCGCCAGAACAATCAATTCCTTCTGAGGAACCCTTCCTGTAAGAACGACTTCAAGTTTTTTCGGTCTGGCTTGTATTAAGCCAATGAGTTGGTTTATATCAATTAACTCTTCGGTTGCCGCGGCAATTGCCTCGTCAAGAAGCAGGACGTCAAGGCTTTCCAGGCCTGTTCTAATCTGCCCCAGTAATTGGCTATAAAATGCTTTTGCCCGGTTTTTTTCTATCTCATTCATTGCAAAGGTAAATTTTACCCCTGGTAAAAAGGGGTAAATCTTTACTTTATTAAAGGTTGATAAAGCATTCAGTTCGCCTGAATCCCCAGATTTTAGGAATTGCGCTATGCCCACGTGCAACCCGTTTCCTGCAGCTCTCAGGCATAATCCCATGGCAGCGGTCGTTTTACCTTTTCCGTTACCGCAATATATGTGNNTGGTTATGCCCAAAATGGACATAATCCCGTTTTTTAATAAGTATTTTTCCAAACATATTCTTATCTATACGTTGGGCAACCGTTTATAGTATACCAGCTTGGTTATACAATGGCAATTTTAATTAACAAAGAAAAAGGTAGACAACAAAAAATATGGTTAAATATTCCTGATAATTAAAACCGTCGCAATGTAACAAATAGGGTTGGAATTTTGAGAAATTAGTGATATAATAGGAATGTTAAATTTCTTGAGGAGTGGGTCGATTGGAGAAATTTTTGATTTGTGGTGGAAAGCGTCTTTACGGCGAAGTTGAAATAAGCGGAGCAAAAAATGCGGCAGTTGCCATTCTTCCTGCTACAGTGCTTATTGACGGCGTATGCCGTATTGAAAATATACCAAATATATCCGATGTTTCTATAACCTTGAAAATATTGAAATACCTAGGTTCACAAATCCGTTATCTCAATAAGAATACGATCGAAATAGATAACCGTTCGTTAGGATTGCATGATGTACCACACGATCTTGCAAGGCATATGAGGGCATCCTATTATANNCTCCCTGCTCGGTCGTTTCGGTATTGCTAGGGTATCAATGCCGGGCGGATGCAATTTCGGTGTACGTCCGATTGACCAGCATCTGAAAGCATTTACCTCTCTTGGTGCGACCGTTTCTCCAATGGAAAACGGCATGATTGAAGTGGTTTGCGATCGCTTGGTTGGTAACTCCATTTACTTGGATGTTGTCTCGGTGGGCGCAACCGTTAACGCAATTCTTGCCGCTGTTAAATCACGGGGAGTAACGATCATAGAAAATGCAGCAAAGGAACCGCATATAGTTGATTTGGCTAACTT
>DOWI01000221.1:0-9662 GCA_003519645.1 Oscillospiraceae bacterium | reverse complement strand
CCGGTGGAGATGTTTTAATCCGTAATGTTATCCCAAAGCATCTTGAGTCAATTACCGCCAAGCTTCAGGAAATGGGCGTAGACATTGAAGAATATGACGAAGCAGTCCGGGTTAGTAGGCCAAATCAGTTGTTACACTGCAATATAAAAACCATGCCCCATCCCGGATTTCCGACAGATATGCAGCCGCAGGTATCAGTTCTTCTGTCAATTGCACAGGGTACCAGTATTCTTACGGAAAGTGTTTGGGACAACCGTTTNNCTTCGTCGTATGGGCGTACAGGCACAGGTGGATGGAAAAGTTGCGGTTTTTCAGGGGATTGATTTCCTTACCGCCGCTCCTGTTAAGGCAACGGACTTAAGAGGCGGTATTGCGATGGTTATCGCAGGTCTCGCTGCACGAGGCGTGACCGAAATTGAGGATATTCATCATATCGAGCGCGGTTATGAAAATATTGTTGAGAAACTGACAAATTTGGGTGCGGATATAAAACGCATTTCTGTGCCTGATCATATTGTCAGCCACGCGCTATAATCCAAGCCTGATAGTATATACATTAACAGATTATAAAGGGCTGTTGCATAATAATAGAATTGCAGCAGTCTTTTTCTTATTATAATGCCGTTTTCAATAAAGATTTATGGATACATAGCGGTACTTGTCCATTAAAAGGAGGATCATAAATGGCGCGGTTTTGCCCGCTTTTTAGCGGCAGCAGCGGTAATTGTACATATATAGGAACTGCTGCAGGCGGAATTTTGATTGATGCCGGTGTGAGTGCAAAGCGTATTGAATGTGCACTGGTTGAACGTGAGATTGATCCAAAATCAATTGCTGCAGTTTTTGTAACACATGAGCATTCGGATCATATCTCGGGACTTCGTGTCCTTGTAAAAAGATACGGATATAAGGTTTACTCTTCTAAAGGAACAATGAATGCGCTAGCAGAAAACAATGTGATTGCGCAAGGTAATCATGCTGATGTAATGACGCGTAAGGGAGTGGCCGCGGCGGATTTGATGATCACCGGATTCCGTACATCACATGATAGCCGTGAAAGTATAGGCTTTCGAATACAGACAGGCGACGGAAGAATCCTTGCGGTGGCTACCGATACCGGCTGTATGACAGACGAAGTCAGAAGCGCATTGCGTGGCTGCGATCTTGCACTGATTGAATCAAATCACGATGTTCAGATGCTTAAGAACGGCGGTTATCCTTATTTTCTAAAAAAACGCATTTTATGTGATACGGGACATCTTTCAAATGATTGCTGTGCAGCCGAGTTACCGGCTCTGGCAAAAAGCGGTACGACACGTTTTGTACTCGGACACTTAAGCCGAGATAACAATATGCCTGAGATCGCATATAAAACATCACTCTCTGCCCTTAGTGCTGCCGGGTTTATTGAAAATCATGATTTCATTTTAGAAGTTGCGCCCAGAACCGCAACCCGTCCGGTCATGGTGCTGTAGGCTGCAAGGAAAATTTGCAGCTATTCGCGGAAGGAATTATTATAGATGAGAAATGTAACGGTTGCCTGTGTCGGTAAGTTGAAAGAATCTTACCTGCGGGATGCGTGTGCCGAATATATAAAACGATTAGGCGGTTTCTGCAAAATTTCAATCATTGAGGTTGATGAAGAGAGGCTTCCCGAAAAGCCATCACAATCTCAGATTATCAACGGATTGATGGTCGAGGGCCGCAGGCTTTTGGCAAAGACGGATTCAGGTAGTATCAGAATCCCGCTTTGCATTGAAGGCGAATCTATGTCCTCTCCAAAGCTGGCACAGTATCTGGATGGGCTGGCTATACATGGTCATGGGAATGTTACTTTCTTAATTGGTGGTTCGTTGGGGCTTTCGGATGAGGTGAAAGCTTCTACCGATTTTAAATTGTCCATGTCACCCATGACGTTTCCGCACCAGCTTGCAAGGGTTATGCTGCTCGAGCAGATTTACCGCGCATTTCAAATTTCATCGGGTGGTAAATATCATAAATGATTGCTATTAACCTCTTTTTGGAGGTGACATTGTGGTAAAGCGTAGATTATGGGAGAGTTTATTGGCGTTGCTGTATCCGGAACGATGCTGTTCCTGTGGGGAAACCATTAACTGCGGCAGTATCGTCTGTGATAGTTGCCGCCCAAGGTTGATTCGCATAATGCCCCCGCTCTGCCTTGTATGCGGTTGTGAAAAAAGGTATTGCCGCTGTAAACATCACAAAAGGCATACAGACAGATGTGCCGCACCTTTTTATTATGAGTGTGCGGCTAAGGCTGCTCTTCACAGGCTGAAATTCGGGGGTAAGACATATGTTACCGAGATGTTTGGTCTTGCAATGGCGCAGACGGTCAAAAGGGAATACAGAGACGTATCATTCAGCTGTATTGTACCCGTCCCGTTAAGCTCCTTAGTAAGTAAAAAAAGAAAATTTAATCAAAGCGCTCTGCTTGCGAAACGGTTGGCACGGTATCTTTGTGTACCGTATAAAGAGCTCCTTGTTAAGGTGGTTGAAACAATACCGCAACGTGAATTGCCTGCATACAAAAGAAGCGGCAATGTACTGGGCGTCTTTGATGTGGTTAAAACCGAGATTGATGTGTTTGCCCAACAACCGGAATTCAATGTGTTATTGGTGGACGACACTGTAACGACAGGCGCTACTCTTGATGAGTGTGCTAAAATATTGAAGCTTTACGGCGCTGGCTCGGTTTTTGCGATTACTGCCACAGCTTCCCGCTTGTCAGTACTTGAAAAATAATGTATAATTTCAGTTGCTATGATAATATGCAGGGTTAAAATGTAAATATATCGTATTGTTTCGTTTGGTGAAAGGAGATAGCTTTATGCTTGGTGTTAGCCTCGGTATCGATCTTGGTACAGCAAATGTAACTATTTATGTGCCGGGTCAAGGGATAATGCTGCGTGAGCCATCTGTCATTGCTGTTGATAAACAAACTGATAAGATGATAGCCTGCGGGCAAGAGGCATATATGATGCTGGGACGTACGCCTGATTCTATATATGCAGTACGACCACTGACGAAAGGGGTTATTTCCGAATACGACTATGCAGAGCAAATGCTTCGCACCTTTGTACGACGTGTTTGCGCCTATAAAGTAATCAAGCCCAGAGCCGCAGTCAGTATACCTGCTACCGTAACCGAGGTTGAGCAGCGATCAGTTGTTGAAGCCGTAATGGCTGCAGGTACACGCCGGGTTGTTCTGATTGAGGAATCGGTTGCCGCTGCAATTGGTGCCGGTATTTCCATTGATCTGCCGCAAGGTTCAATGGTTGTTAATATCGGAGCCGGTACAACCGATATTGCCGTTTTGTCTTTGAAGGGAATAGCCTCATCTCTTTCGGTTCGTGTCGGGGGGGACGACATAGACGAGGCAATCATTCGATATCTACATAACCGATATAATCATATAATCGGTAAACTTACTGCGGAGCAGGTGAAAATATCACTGGGCTGTGCACTACCTTCAAAGGTTAATCGGTATATGGAAGTGAAAGGACGAAATGCGGTCAGCGGCNNCCTTCCTTGTTTGCAGAAAGTAAGTACATCTGATATATTTGATGCAATCAGTGAGCCTATACAAGATATATTTTCCGCAATTCAACGGGTATTGGAGACCACACCGCCGGAGCTTGCAGGAGATATTATGACTAGCGGTATCTGCCTTAACGGAGGAGCTTCTCTGTTGCCGGGGATGGCGGAGGCTGTTTCAAGAGTCACCGGGGTTGAATGCCGCGTTGCCGAAAATCCTTCTGACTGCGTGGCAATTGGTACGGGAAAATCACTGGAATATGTCGGTATGCTGTTTACGGGTGTCTATGATGTGGGGCAGTTCAGCTTCCCTGTATCTGATTCGGTGCATTAGTGATATCCACCGATCATGTAAGATATTTGTTTGCTAAATGACCATCCTTTTAAGAAAAAGGGTGGTCATCCCATATAATTATGCACCCTGCTTTGTTTTTTCGATGCTTGCTTTTAACGCTTCCATAAGATCGATTACATTACTCTTTTCTTCTTGAGGCGCAACAATTTCTCTGCCGGCTATTTTGTCTTCAATCATCTTGCGAAGCTTGACTTGATATTCATTCTTGTATTCAGAGGGGTTAAAAGGCGTATTCATCGAGTTTATCAGTGTCTTTGCCATATTCAACTCAGCCTCTGCGACTTCAGGCTTGTTATAACCTTTTGGAAGTGCCTTAATATCATCTGCATAAAACATGGTAGAGATAATCATTCCATCTTCACGTGGGATAATCGCCATCAGGGTATCCTTTGTGCCCATTACGGTTTTCCCGATTGCAATTTTCTGCTCCGCCATCAAAGCAGCGCGTAATAGCTCAAAAGCTTTTTCTCCACCGGGTTGGGGCGTTACCTGATATGTCCTGTCATAATAAACAGGAGAAATCTGATTAAGTTGGGCGAAATGAAGGATTTGCACTGATTTTTCTTTTTCGGTTTTAATTCTTTCAAGTTCTTCATCTGTTACAATTACATAATGATCTTTATCATATTCGTAGCCCTTTACAATATCTTCACTTTTTATCTCTTTACCACAGTGACCACAGGTTTTTTTATACCGAATGCGGCTTTGATCTTCCTTGTGAAGTTGGTTAAAGTGAATGTCATTATCCTGTGTTGCTGTATACATCGCAATAGGAATTGCTACCAGACCAAAAGAGATAACTGATTTGTTTGAAACTGCCATATCGACACCTCAATATTTAAAAAGTAACAAAAAATCAAGACTTCTCACATTATTATGGTTGAACTGATTGCATATATCCAATATATAAGAACACATTTCTTATACAATAATTATTAAAAAGGATAAGGTTATGGAAATCGAAAGAAAATTTTTAATTGATAGTTTTCCCAATCAACTTCCGCTATTGAGTGAAACCGTGGTATATCAAGGGTATATCTCGGTTGAACCGGTGGTTAGAATACGCAGTAAAAAAAGCATGAAGGAGATGGATTACATTCTCTGCTTCAAAAGTGATGGGACTCTGGTCAGACAAGAAATCGAAATACCGATTACCAAGAAAACATTTGATGGACTGAAAGGTTTTCTCAAAGCACCGATGATTGTCAAGGATTATCGGGTATATAAGCTGTCGGATGAGCTAAAACTTGAATGCAGTCTTGTTGATCGGGGCGAACCGACTGAATTTATGTTTGCAGAGGTTGAATTTAATACGATTGAACAGGCGCTGGCATTTCAGCCTCCTGCTTTTCTTGGGAAAGAAGTTACCGAGGACCGGTCTTATGGTATGGCTGCGTATTGGGTAAGAAAAAACAAATTACACTGAACGGATTTTATAGTATAATCTGCAAATATCTGCAGAAAATATTGTTGGTTCCTGAGATTATTTTACACAGGAGGTTTGACGCTTTATGGACCGTAATGGAAAAAAGCCAAAGCAGAATAAGCAAAACAAGAACCAGCAGAACGCTCAAAACTGTGATCAGAATTGTGCGCAGAATAATTGCCAGGACAATCGCGCAAAAAACAACAGGCAGCCGGATAAAACCTGCTAATTAGGCTTCACAGAAAAACAGCTGTCGGATGAATGCCGGCAGCTGTTTTGCAATAATGAAGGTTACATTGCCATGATTCCAAAATCGCCAAAAATAAAAACCTAAGCTGCCATGCATATAAATTTTTTTATTATTCCATTTTTTACACTGAAATTTGCTTTACAAATTATAATAAACGTGGTATACTATAAACAATATTTGAGTTGTACGAATTGATTAACATGATTTATAAGTCATGGTTCGTAACATGGCTTATAAATCATGTTAATTTTATGTACGAGAATATTACTATTTTAAACATGGGGGTTTTTTCATGAATCAAGGAACAGTCAAATGGTTTAACGAAAGCAAAGGGTTTGGATTTATTTCCAACGACGAAGGCGGAGATGACGTTTTTGTTCACTTTTCCAGCATTGTAAGCGAAGGATTTAAGACCTTGCAGGAAGGTCAGAAGGTTACTTTTGACGTTGAGCAGGATCCCAAAAACAGCAGCAAGCTTCGTGCTGCTAATGTTAGACCTCTCTAATCTTAATTGATTAAACCAACAGCCATGTTCACCAGTCGGTGGACGTGGCTGTTTTTGTAATTCCTATACAATAGCAAACAAAACACCAGTTTATTAATAATTAATAATGTGTTTGCTTTATAAATGTCAATCTTATTGACAAGTTATTGGTATCAATTTATAATACTTTATAATACAACGTGTCGAATTCGGCTGAAAAAGGTAAAATGTATTCATTTCTGAATACATTACGTTATATTTCCTATGCGATTATTACGATTACCGCAGTACGGAGTATCGGGGGACTCTTCTTTGCAGGTTATAAAATGGGTGAAAAAACGGAAATCATTGCTGATCGTGTTATTTGATATGATACTGGTAGGCAGCATGTATTTTTTTTGCAGTATAATACTAAATAATAAGGCGGGATTGTTATCCACCGGAGATATTCTTTTCTCGTTAATTGTTCCGGTTGCGGTATATATCTTGACTCTCCTTGCATTTCAAGTTTATGGGAGTTTGTGGAAGTACGCTGAAATTGAAGAGTTCTTCTTTTGTACAGTAGGTTCATTGACTGCAGGGCTTCTATATGCGGCAGGCTATGAGCCTCTCGTGGGAATTGTCCCGATGCTGAATAATATACTGGCAGCATACGCCACCGCGCTGGTTTTGGTTTCATATCGTTGCGTTTACAGCATATTAAGTAAAAAAAATATAAAGTGGAGCGCAAAGGCAAAAAAAAGGCTGATGATTGTTGGGGCCGGCATGGCTGCTGCATCGCTGATTAGTGAAATTAGAAAAAATCCAAATAACCGCTTTCTCCCGGTATGTGCAGTGGATGACAACCTCGAAAAGCAGGGACGTTTTATCAATGGACTAAAAATATGCGGAAATATTGAAGATATTCCGAAACTGTGTATCGATTATGCAGTTGACACAATTTTCATATGTATCCCAACTGCGACTGTCATTCAGCGCCGGAGGATCCTTGAATTTTGTTCCCAAACCTCGGCAACAATAAAGATACTGCCTGAAGTTTATCATGCAATAACCGATCCGGTGCACCTTCAGAAAAAGCTGCGCGCCATTCGCGTAGAGGATCTGATAGGCCGCCAGGAAAAAAACTTTGACCAGCCTTGTATTAATAATTTTATTTTTGGCAAGGTCGTTCTTATAACCGGCGGTGGCGGCTCAATCGGATCTGAGCTTTGCAGGCAGGTTGCTTTATCCTCGCCTAAAAAACTAATTATTCTTGATTTCTTTGAAAGCAACGCGTACAGTGTCCAAATGGAGCTTAGTACCACTTATAAAGATCTGGATTTGGTAGTTGAGATTGCGACGATTCGTGATGCGGATAAGATGGATGAGTTGTTTTGCAAATATCGTCCGGATGTTGTTTTTCATGCTGCCGCACATAAGCATGTACCATTGATGGAACATAATCCTGAAGAGGCTCTCAAAAACAATGCGTGGGGTACCCTTAATGTTGTAAATGCTTCGCAGAAGTATAAGGTCAGTAACTTCGTACTAATTTCCTCCGATAAAGCAGTTAACCCCACTAACTTTATGGGTGCAACAAAGCGCTTTGCGGAAATGATTGTGCAAAGCCGAAAAGGCGTTTCGGATACGCAATTTGTAGCAGTCAGGTTCGGGAATGTAGTTGGATCGTCGGGCTCGGTTGTTCCTCTGTTTGAAAAACAGATTGAACGCGGTGGACCTGTTACCGTAACACATCCTGAGATAACCCGCTTTTTTATGACCATACCGGAAGCAGTNNGAGATATTTATTCTTGATATGGGAGAGCCGGTTCGTATTCTTTCCCTCGCTGAGTCAATGATTCGTCTTTCAGGTTTGCGGCCATACGAAGATATTGATATAGAATTTACCGGTTTGAGGCCTGGTGAAAAGCTTTATGAAGAGCTTTTNNACGTATTTTCATTGGTCACCAGCCCTCGGTTTCAATACTTGAAATCGAACAGAAATGTGAAAAGCTGCGTGCTGCGGTTGAAACCAAAGATAAAAACATTCTCCTGCGTGTTATGCAGGAAGTGGTGCCGACATACTGTCCGGATTTTTTGCATAATGGCGATGAACAAGAAGCGGATACAAAATAAGATGTTGCATATACGGAAAAGAAGATGACGCATATTCATTTGTTGCGTCATCTTCTTTTACAAAATTCGCGCCCTTCATATGTGAAAGATTGAACGTTCGGCATGCAGCTTGAGCATAGAGGAGAGTAAAAGAGCTTTAGGTGGCTTCCAGCCGCCAGCCGATCTTCTCGGCTTTCAGCCGAGGATAGTTGAGTGCCAAACCTATATTAAGACGGTCGTTTAGAAAAAATTGTATCATGTACACGTGTTTTACTAGAGTAATAAACACTCAACGCAACACCGATTCCCAAAAATAGTGTGGCAAGCGAGCTCCCGCCTTTACTGAAAAAGGGAAGGGTAATACCTACAACAGGCAGCAGCCGCAGGTTCATACCTAGGTTTATGATCGACTGAAAGCCGATCATTGAAAGGATTCCTCCGCAAAGAAGTTTTCCCTGCAGGTCGCGCGCTGTCATAAGTTCTCTGAACAGGGCGAACAGAATCAGAACAAGCACTGCAATCACTGCAAGAGAGCCAACGAAACCAAATTCCTCACCTGCCACGGTAAAAACAAAGTCGTTATTTCTTGCATAAAGAGGAAGCTTTCCACCCTCAAGATATCCGACGCCCCAGAGCTTGCCGGATCCGGTTGCAATCAGTGCGTAGTATTGTTGCCAGCCTTCATTATCCTTGTATTTATCAATAAAAATTAAGCTTAGGAAACGTGCCTTTTTACTTGCATCCATGAAGTTCCACAAAACAGGCACCGCGGCGGCAGCACCGGTCGCTGCAATCAGGAAATAAATTGGTCGCAGTCCCGCAATGAACATCATAGAAGTGAAAATGCATATAAAAACAAGAGCGGTTCCGTCATCCCCCTGTTTAAATACAAGTAATATCGGAATCGCACCATGAATGCCTAATAATAAAACGGTACGGAATTCGTTAATCCGTTCATTAACTCTTGATAGATGGGTTGCAAATGAAATAATAAATGTAATTTTAAGAAGCTCGGACGGTTGAAACGTGCCAATAACCGGAATGGGAATCCATGCTTGGTCATCCGCTACCTTTAGCCCCAAGGGTGTAAAGGTCAGCAGAACCAGAACAAAAGAGATTCCTGATAAAATTGGCCATAATCTGCATATAATTTCGTAATCCACCTTTGAAATTGCCAAAGCAGCGATTAAACCTATTAAGAACGCTAAAAGCTGTATAATGAAATCACGGGAGCCAATACTTGACGTATGGCCAACAGAATACACCAAAGCAATCCCATACATAGAAGCCGCTGTACAGGATAAAATCAACAGCCAATCTGAGTTTCGTATATACGACGATATTCCGCTTTTCAATTTTTTTACCAGATCCAATGTCGTATACCGTTCCTTTCGAGACTTATGGCTAGGTCATAAATTATTAATACATTAAGTATTGTATCAGTTTTCTATTCTTGAATCAACAGTTTTCCGTTCTTAGTATGTGTCAAGTAAACGTT
>DOWI01000237.1 GCA_003519645.1 Oscillospiraceae bacterium | reverse complement strand
ATATTTACTCGAAAGCGTGTCCGCACTGGCTGGCGACCTTCTTACTGTGCTTCGCATCAACACAAGTACGATTTATACGCCGGTCGATGTTTATATAGGGGATGAGTATGCTGATGAAGATATGAATTCTCTTATCGTACGGCTTCTTGTGAAAGAAAGTCAACTTGAGCCCTTTGCATCAAAAGAGGATGTGTTTAATTGGCTTCAAGAGCAAGGTCTGTGTAATGCAAAGCTTCCGTCATTCTTAGAGACAGAGGGTCACTTGTTTTATGATGAAAACGGAAAGTTGAAGGTGCAGTAAATGGCAGAGAAAAAGCGTATGCCGCCATTAAGACTAGACGAAGTGATATTGCTCGTAGATGCGTATTTTCAAATAAAGGGAATCGAGTCTTCCTCTTTGCGTAATGAATGCATAAGCGAATTAAGTAAAAGCATGCGGTCTTTACCATTTTACCCTGATTTACGAGATGATGATGCATTCCGTTCTTGTGCAGGTATGCATATGTGCCTCTCAAATGTTGGGTATATCGACCCAGCTAACAAATTAACTTTTGGACATGGGTCTGCTCTGCAAAAGAGGGTATTTGATTACTATTGTGAAAGAAAAGAAGAGCTAAACAGAATAGCAACATCCATAAGGTCTCTCTCTTGCATGAACATAACCCTTCTTGATGAATACAAAGATTACATCGGAGGGCAGTTGCTAATCTCCTATCACCGTTATCTTGAGGCAACAGATAAAACAGTTCTACGACTTAAAGCTGAATGCCTCAATTATCACAGGACAGAATGTGTGGTATGCGGAGAAAATTTGGAAATAAAATATGGAGATGATGCGACGTCTCTTTTGGAAGCACATATCGCTGTGCCGCTTTCACAGCACCATGCGCACATGAGCATCTCCACGACGGATATACTGTTGCTATGCCCTGCTTGTCATCGGCTTGCACATTCTAATCCGGAACTGTTTGACGAGGCAAGATTAAAAAAGCGAGTAAAGGAATGGCAACAACATGTATAATTATGAGTGGGATAAAGAAACCGGCGGTTACATTTTAAGCACAAAGGTTACTGGGGTTACAAAAGAAGTACGCCCTGTTTTCGCGGAGGAACTACGTTTCCTTGGCTTTGACAAAAATTTTGGTTGGAATATTCCGTCCTGCGGCGGCCCTTTAATGTGGGCTGAGGGTCGTAGATATATATATTTTGGCAAATGCGTAGGTGAGGCTCTAGGCGGTGGCTTATACACCATGCCTGTTATGAAGAATGTCGTGAGAAATATTGATATTATTCCTGTAGATATCGATAGCATGGTTACCAAAAGTGAAAATTTGCTAAATGGACTTGTACAAAAAACATTGAAAACAATCTATGAGACATATCTTCGCTATAAAGAAAAAGCCTCGATATTCTATGTTGCATTCAGTGGTGGCAAGGATTCTGTTGTAATGCTTGATTTAGTACAAAGAGCCTTACCACATGATTCTTTTGTAGTTGTATTTGGTGACACTACGATGGAAATGAGTGCTACATACAATACTGTTGATAAAGCAAAAAAGCGCTGGTCAGGGCTGGCATGGTACGAAGCCAAAGCTCCATTTGATGNNCAAGAGTCATGGATGAAACTTGGATATCCGGCTCGAAAACTTAGATGGTGTTGTAGTGTTCACAAAACCGCCCCGTCCATACAAGTATTACGAAAGATACACGAGGAACGGTACCCGGATGACTCAAAACCCTTTAGAGTAATGGTTTTCGATGGAGTCAGAGCTGAAGAAAGTGAAGCAAGGTCAACATATTCTATGGTGTCAGAAGGTAACAAACATGCCGTTCAGTTCAATTGTAGCCCTATTCTTGAATGGAATACCACGGAACTGTTCATTTATATATTTGCGAACAAGTTACCAATTAACGAACTCTATCGATATGGCTCTCATCGGGTAGGCTGCAAGCTTTGCCCAATGGGAGCAGATTGGTATGAATGTGTCCTAAACCATGTTTATCCTGATGAGGTTAAGCCACTCATTGATATCATAGCATCTTTGACAAAGAAAGATTTTTCGACCGAGAAAGAGAGAGAAGAGTACTTAGAGCGCGGAGGCTGGAAGTCGCGAGTTGGAGGTAAAGATATTCAGCTTGGAGACAATAAAATAACTGAAATAAAAAAAGAACAGGAAATATTGTTCGTTATTAAAGACGGAAATTATCGGTGGGACAAGTGGATGGCACCTGTTGGAGAACTTGTCCAAATCAGTGAGAAAAAATATTCGATTGAATACAAAGAAATTAATATGTCTTTTGAAGTATCTGCTGATAAAGGTATAATCACGATAAAAGTGCCTATTCTTGAGAGAACAAAAACCTCCATCAGATTTATGTACCTTTTTAAAAATGCTTTAAGCAAGGCTGCTTACTGCGTGAACTGTGGCGAGTGTATGGCTGAATGCGCATTTAATGCGCTCGAGATAACCAACAATGATATAATTATTAACGGCTGTAAACATTGCGAATCTTGTTTGGATTCACCTAAAGGATGTATTGCAGCAAGATCGTTAGGAATAACTGGTGGAGGAAATAATATGAGTACAAGAAACATAAGTAGATATCAAAACTTTGGCTTTCGCTTGGAATGGCTTAAAATGTTTTTTGAGATGGGAGACGATTTTTGGACAAATGAGCGTATGGGAAAATACATGTTCATTAGTTTAAAAACATGGATGAAAGAGGCGAAAATCACTGAGAACAATACACTAACGCCAACGGGGCTGAAACTGTCTACGCAAGCTGCTGATTCACCAGTGACGTGGGGTGTGATATATGCCAATATCGCTTATAATTCACCAATATTCAACTGGTATATACGAAAATTAGAGTACAATCAGGATTATTCGAACGATGAGATGATTATTTTACTGGGAGATTCATACTCCTTGACAGTTAAGAAAAATGCGCTTAGCTCCTTAAAAGAGACACTTCGCTTGTCACCTATTGGCTGGCTGCTTGGACAAGGAAAATGTGAAATGAAAGGCAAGCAAGTCGTATCTATTAAAAAGGCCGGCTGGCAAGAGCCGGAGCCGCTGGTAATTCTCTATTGCTTGTATCTTTTCGCAGAGCACAGCGACGGCCTTTATAGTTTCACCCTTTCGGAGTTATTGGACGATAGTGATGAGCGGGAAGCCATGAGTCCCAAGCTAATATTCGGAACTGACAGAGATACCCTGCTGCCCATCATTCAGGGCTTGGCAAACGACCACAGCGATTTCATTCAGGTGGACTTTAACAAAGGAATTATGGAAAACATTTTTCTTGTTCGTGATAAGTCATCGAGCGATGTTATTGATTTGATTTGAGAGGAGAACAGACATGCCAAACAGATTATATCAGGACTATATAAAGGTCGATCCAAATTTTATACCGGTATTCAGCCGTAACAGCGACCAGGTGTACCCGGACAAATGGCAGTCGTTCTTCCCTCACGACAGCTTTAAGACCATACTAACAAGCACAATTGAAATGCTGGAAAAAGGGTCGGAAACAAAAGACCGCTCATTATGGATGAGCGGTGCTTACGGTACCGGTAAAACATACGCCTCATTTACCATCAAGCATATTCTTGAAGACCCTATCGACAAAATTGAACCGTATTTTATAGCAAATAATATGCAAGCGCTATTTGCGCGCGTAAAAGGAATACGCTCGAGGGGAAATATTCTCGTCGTTCACAAAAGCGCGTCCGCTGATATCAACTCGCAGAACAAGCTTTTTAACACTATCACTGAATCGGTAAAAGATGCGCTGCGCAGCAAGGGATACTCTTATATGGGCGCTTCGAGTATGATGGATAAAATTCTGCTGACACTAAAAGACCCTGATTCAGCTTTCAATTTCAGAGCGGCATTCAACAAATATCGCGCGCGTTTTACGGAATACTCCTCTGTTGACGGCGTGATTGCCGACCTTGAGGAACTGGACACCGAAGACAAACTCGACCTATTGGATACCATCATTAAGGTTGCGGAAGACGAATCATATAACTGGTCCGTCACCCCGGATGAGGTCATCAATTGGGTTGAAGACGTGCGCAAAGGGAACGGCCTTTATGCAATAGTTTTCATGTGGGATGAATTTACCGAGTATTTCCGGAACAACCAAAACAACATAACTGGTCTTCAGGAGATCGCCATGGCTTCTTCGCGAACAAGTTTCTATTTCTTCTTGATCACACATAGTGATGCCAATCAGCTCATTGCCGACCAGACTGCCCGTAAAATTATTGAGGCAAGATTCCGCCAGTATCAGATTAGCATTGGCGAAAATACAGCTTTCAAGCTTCTTGGACAAGCGCTTCGTCATGAAAAAGATTTAGACGGCGAATGGAATAAGACAAAAGAAGAACTATGGCTTTCCGTAAAACGCGGAACGGTAGATTTGATTAAGGACAAGGACTCCAGCATTCAGAACGATGACTTCAAAAATCTACTTCCAATGCAGCCGTATACCGCCTACTTGCTGAAGTTTATTGCACAGGATATAAGCTCCAACCAGCGCACGATGTTCCAATTTCTCAGTGGAGACTACATCGAAGGCGATGAAGAACGAACAAATTTCAAATGGTTTATTGAGCACTATGGCTATGAATATGGGAAGTGGAATTTTTTAACTGCCGACTATCTTTGGGACTATTTCTTCCATGCCTCTAACGTTGATTTCGATTCTTCATTTACTGATGCGGTAAGCCACTATAATACCTATGAGAGTATTTGCGTTGTTAATGGTAAGCCAGATAGTTCGGAGAGTATAAACAGAAAGAGAGTATTAAAGGTATCATTGCTTCTTTCTGCTCTTCAAACGAAAAATGGAAGTACCAGTCGCACTGGAGCCACTTCTTTGCTGCGCCCTACAAAGAAAAATATCTGTTCTTGTTTTGTTGGAACATCTATAGAAAACAAGGTTTCCGATATTCTTGATGATCTTGTTAATAAAGGAGCACTTGGTTCGATAGAGGATTTAGATAAAGGCACACTCTACGTCATGACCACTGCGCTCCATGACAAAGAACGCCTTACGAAGATGGAGGAGGATGCACGGAGGACATTTCCTTTTGAGAAACTAATTGTTGATACCGGGTACGACATCACAAAACAGTTTATCCCTACGGATTATTTGAAGTATCGTTGCCGCATTATTCCAGTTACGCCCTCAAACGCACGAAGTGAGACCGAGATTATCATTGAAGCTAATCAGATTCCGACATTTTACCTGTTTGCAAAAAATGAAGCGGAAC
>DOWI01000197.1 GCA_003519645.1 Oscillospiraceae bacterium | reverse complement strand
TAGACCTTGACTTTTTATAGTTTGTCTTTCGTTTTCTAATAATTTAATAGTGCGTTCCATTTCCAACAAAATATGCTTTGAAACATCGGTTACAACATTACCAAGCCTTGCCACAAGAGGAATCGTATCAAAGTGGGAAACGGTAGATATTGCTTGCATGTCGGAATCAATCGGGTCTATTTTACAGCGTGAGGATACGAATATCCGTGCGCTGGCTTCGGTGATTTCCCGAATTTGGGCATATAGCCCTTCTTTCGGCAGCTCTGCAAAAAAGTGACCTTCAATATCCAACTCAAAATCCTGCATATATTGTTCAAAGGATTGCTCCATAGTCGCATGTACGAATTGTCCGATAACTGCACCAAGATAGGGGTTATCTAAATTATATCTTTCTGAAAGAGCTAATGCCAGCAATGTTTGCATATTTTTATCTGCTGTCCATTGTTGGGGAGTAACACTGCCGACGGTTTGGGTAACATCCAAAAGGTATTTTAAGCTGTTTTTAGCATTTTTATATTCGCAAACGGCAATCTGTTTTGCTTTATCAGCGGGACTGCGGCCAACTCGCCCCCATATTTCTTTGGTTGCCAACATAGATGCGCTTGGGTCCTGTGCATATACCAGCAAAGCATTGTCAAAAGGATATTTATAAATCCGAGAGGCAAAATCCAAATACTTTGCCCATGTTTCCGGCGTTCGTGTCACCATTGACACTGCCGTTTCGTAAATGATTTTTAACCGCTCATCCGTTCTCAAAATAATTCCTCCCTTCGTTTTCAATGCTTGTTCAATATCCCTACATCATTATTCCATCATCATATTCATGGTCACTTTCGTCATCGGACAAAAAAGAGGATTGCTCTTTTGATCCGATGGTTTCCTGCTCACGATTTCGGGTTTGACCGAAATATAAAGCCAAGGCTTTTTCAATAACATCCTCAACCTCTGATGCTTTTTGACCGGGTACAAAATATAGGGAATAGACTTTAGGCTTGATTTTGAATGTTGGTGTTCGTTTCTTTTTAGGCGGCTGTCCCAGCTCACCATTTAAAATCAGGTAAATGTTATCCTCGTCCAGCTTGCCCCGTTCAGAATATCTCCGCAAGATATCGGCTTTTTTCATATCCACCTTGAAACCGTTAAGGTCTATACATTTATCAAGGAGATTTTGTTCGTTTTCTTTTATGAAAGAAAGTGTTACAGCGGGGATAAAGGCAATTTCACAGTTATCTAACCGCATTTTCAAATTGTCGGTCAATTGGTTGATCCGCAAATACCTTGCCACAGTGTCCTTTGAAAGACTATATTCGTTGCCGACTTTTTCGATGGAGGTCAACTTCTTCGCAAGTTGCGAAGAAGTTGAGTTTTCCTTTTCATCATGCGGGTTTTCAAGCCTTTTTATTTCTTCCAAAATGTCATTTCGCTTTCCTTGCGAGAACAATTTTGAATGCATTAAACTTAGCACGGCAGCTTTTTCAGATGGCAGCATATCTGAGAATGAACGCTGGAGAAGATTGGTTTCAATAACATATATCCAGGCTTCATCATCCGAAAGGTTTTTCTTGATGATGACCGGCGCTTCGGAGCGTCCTGCCTCAATGCCACAATATTTTCGATTATGTCCTGATAAAATTTCATATCGCCCATTTTCTTTAGAGCGTAGGATAAGGGGCTGTAAAATCCCCTTATCTCTTATGCTGTCAACCATATCACTCTTGCGTTCGCCGTCATACAATCGAAAAGGGTGCTTATCAAAATCATCCATTAGGGAGAAGGACAGGGTGGTAAAGGTTGTATCTTTATCCTGATTTGCTACATCATGAGCCGAAGCTGTTGTATCCCGAGTGGTTGGGTTGCTGCCATCCTTTTCATTGATTTTGAAAAGCTCATCTAAATTACTTAACCGAGGCTTGGGCCTCTCCACCTGTTTTGCCACGTTGTATTACCTCCTTTGCAAAAGCCGTATATGCGATGGCTGCTTTGTTTTTCGGGTCAAAATCCATAACGCTACGACTGTAATAATTGGCTTCACCCACCTTTACGGTGGAGGGGATATGAGAATCAAAGATAGAGATTTTACCTTTGTAATACTCATCTATCAAGCTTTTAGCTTCCTTGAATAGATTGGTGCGCTCATCGCACATTGTTAGCAGGATACCCTCTACCTCTATATGAGGATTGATTTTCTTCCGTACTTTAAGAATGGTTTTCAAGAGATCGGTAAGTCCTGTGGCTGACCATAATTGAGGGCTGACAGGAATAATTACACTGTCACATGCAGCAAGTGCGTTGATAGTCAATAACCCCAAGTATGGATTGGTATCAATGATAATGTAACTATAGTCCTTGCGAAGTGGTTCCAATAGGGTTGATAAAGTGCGCTCGCCGCCCATCTCATCCCGCAGGTTTATTTCGGTAAGGGAAAGGTTAATGTTGCTTGGAATAATATCTATTTTTTCACCATGCTGTATGTAATCATCTTTGTTGGGCAAATCCTTATCATCCATGATGTAGGTTAGAATGTCGTGCATTGACAATGGAAGTTCATCGGGATTATCGATTCCAAAGCTCATAGAAAGATTGGCTTGCGGATCAAAATCTACAAGTAATACTTTTTTATTTGCCTGAGCAAGAGCATTTCCAAGGTTGCTTGCGGTTGTAGTTTTACCCGTTCCACCTTTTTGATTTGCAACGGCTATAATTTTGCATTTTTCCATATTTCAAAACCTCCTAAAACTTTATTGAAGTTAATTGAATTGCTTTTCATGTTGATAAAGCGGGGACTTACAACAAAATCCAACACAAACTGCTTGGGAACCATATATTTAGAAGAAACAAAAAACGATTGTATTTCTTTCTTGCTTAATAGCTTTATTATGGTGTTTTGGTTTAATCCTGTCATCTCACTAATATCACGAGTGCCAACAACATCAGGGTAATCGGCATAGATATATTCAAAATATTCTTTTATTTCGTCCTCTGATCCAGGAGATAGTAGTTCATATAATGAAACTCTTGGAGCTTGAGGGCGCTTGTTGCGGGAAGTAGTATGGCCTCGTGGTATCATGGTATTAAGTGTTTTATCACGTTTTTCTAAATAGGTTATAATATCTTTCAAAGCAATCTTATATCTGCGCGTTTTTTTCCCGTTGTCCTCGCAAGGGATAATACCATTTTCCAAAAGATATTTGGCACTCCTTTTTGCTATACGACAGATTTTATATAATTGATTTGAAGAAACATATTCGGGGTATTGATCCCATAGGTAATTATATTTATTGTTTTTCATAGCATCCTCCCTAAATAAAGCAATTATTTGTCAATGGTAGGTGATGCTATTTTACCGTTGTTTTTTATTATGTCTGTTCTGTGTCTGTCAAACGTGCCAAAATCCCTGCTAAATCGGGTGACGATTGGAACCCGCTTAAATTCAAAGAAAAATAAACAAAGAGCCCCTGAAACCCTTATTTGTAAGGGTTTCAGGGGCTCTCTATCATCGTTTTAATTATACCAAAATCCTGCATGTTCCATGAAAGTCAATTCACTCGAAATCTTCCGGTTTAATGGGAAGCCGAAACCGCCCAAAGCCTTGATATGACTGGGTTTGTGGCAAATTAGAAGTTTAAGGAAAGTACAATTTCTAATCGAATTTCTAACGGAATTGATTTTTCTGAAAAATTGAATAGGATTTTTATCGCTGTAAAATCAGCGTAAAAATATACACGGAGGGGTGTCCGAGTGGCTTAAGGTGATTGATTCGAAATCAATTGTGCAGAGATGCACCGGGGGTTCAAATNNATCTTTTTCGTTACCTCTTTACAGAAAGATTGTCGAAAGAAGCCGATTCTTGTAATGAGAATTGGCTTCTTTTGTTTTGGATGTTATAATACCGATAATTATTAAATTTATTTTTGCACCCTCACTTGTACATCACTATATCGGTTATGTTATGCTTGCCATACTAGGAAACTAGGCAGTACAAAGGAAGGGGCGCGGTTATTTTGAGTTTATTGGACGAGATATTTCGGGCGGCTTTCAATGGCAATAGCTTTTCTCCTGAAGTGAATGTCAGCGAAAACTATCAACATTGGATTAGCATAGAGGATTAGCGGCGCTGCGTGGAGTGCAAGAATATGCATGGCAAGATATGGTTCCTTGATGAGGCTCCGGAACCGGAGCCGCCCCTTCACCCATCCTGCCGCTGTGTTGTCTTACACATGGAATCCGTCAAAGCGGGTACTGCAACCATTAACATGACGGATGGTGCGGATTGGACATTGAAATATGAAGGAGTGTTACCGGATTATTATATTACAATGGATGAGATAGAAGATTTAGGGTGGCGACCAAAAAAACATCCAAAAGATTATGTACCGGACAAGATGGTGACAGGTGGTATCTATCAAAACCGTAACGGTCATCTACCGAATTCTCCCGGACGAATCTGGCACGAAGTGGATATTAATTATGAACAGGGAAAACGGAACAGTCAACGGATCGTGTGGTCCAACGACGGGTTAATATTCGTGACTTATGATCATTATGCCACATTTCATGAAGTTGTATAGGAGGGTTCTTTATGGATATGCCAAATAAAATTATACTTGACTTGACTGATTGCAGATACATTGACGAATTGCATCTAAGAATTATGGAAGCGTTTGATTTCCCGAGTTGGTACGGTGCAAATTGGGACGCGTTTTGGGATCTTATACGGGGAACAAGAGATAACACTCTCGTCGAAATATACGGGGTTTCATCTTTGTCGGCGGCATTAAAAGCCGAAGTGGAAGAAATGATCGGTATTTTACAGGAAAACAAGGAAGGAATGCAAAAATTAAAAGAGCGATGTCCTGATTTCGATTGCAGGTTTGATTATCGAATCGTTGATTAGCGTTACTAAATAATTGTATATGAATGGCATAATTTGAGTTCCACATTGACTATGCTTCGTTTCAATCGCGTCCTACAGCTAAAATTCGTATCGATATGAGTTCAAATATATCAAATAGCAGTTCGTCTATACAAAGTAATAATAAAAGCTCTGGTTCCTCTCATTCCCAAAACTCTAACCAATTAGATCAAGTTAAAGTTCTTGCATCTTTTTTGGAGTACCCTTACAGAATATATGTTAAAAGAAGGGGCTGACGCACAATAGAAAGTTGTGAGTCAGCCCCATAGTTATTTGACAGAAAGATGTAAAAGAGCATTATTTATATTATCATGCATTTATTTAGATGAAATAAAGAACATTAATGTTGAAAAATGTATTAGACATGGTATAATTTACATATTAAGAAAGGTTTGGCTCGTTTTGGGCTATGGCAATATAAATGCGATTGTGGTTAGTAAAGGCAAAAAAATTGGTGGTATAGCACTAATTTTACACCGATACAGAGTTTGAAAAGCCGCAGAAGAATACAAGATTGGTTATTTGCGGGTGGTACGATGGGCTTTTGCATTGAAAAGAAGCAACTACGATAATTGACTTTAATTAAATAATAGATACTAGGATGTTATGAAAATGTACGAAGAACTAATTGCCCGAAAGAATTCTGACGGTAAGTCGCAGAGCTTACGCGACCATGAAAAAAATGTGGCTGAAATTTCAGCTTCTATATCGCATTATCCAAACACCTCTATACTAATTGCTTGTCTTCATGATTTGGGAAAGTCATCAACAGCTTTTCAAAATTACATAAATAACGGCGATAAACGCGGTAGCGTGATTCATGCTTGGCAAGGAGCTTTTTTGGCAAACGAACTGTTTCTGGATAATTGTGCAATTGGGGTGTTGTTGAAAGAAATTATCGGTTTTTGTGTAACGGCGCATCATAACCGTTTTAATGACGGAGTTGCCCCCGACGGAACGACAGATTATTTTGATAAGTATGCAAATACAACTGACATTAAGTATTCGCTTGATGATATTAAAGGAAAGGTTACCAAGAAAGTAAAGGCTGAGCTTCAAACACTGTTTGATAATGCAAAGCTGGAAATTGGTGATTTGCTAACTAAAATTAAAGAGGTCTATCAAAATAAAAATAGCGCGAACTTCGCACTAGGACTGTTCATCAAGTATCTATTTTCTTGCCTTGTAGATGCAGATAGGCTTGATGCATATTTGTTTGCTATAAATGAAGCCTATTCCTTTCAGCCTACCAACTGGGATGCACTTGCCGGCATATTTGAAGACAGCATCTCCAGGTTCTCAAACACTACAAAAATGGATATAATCCGTAAATCTGTATCTGATAAATGCAAATCTGCGGCAGACAGGGAAACTGGAATTTATCAATTATCAGTACCCACCGGCGGAGGAAAGACCTTGTCCTCCTTCCGCTTTGCGCTTCATCACTGTAAAAAGCATGGAAAAAAGCGGATTATATATGTTAT
>DOWI01000454.1 GCA_003519645.1 Oscillospiraceae bacterium | reverse complement strand
TACTTTTATATAATACGAGGAGGGGTTCTTTAAAAACTCCTGTTAAAGATTAGAGACTCCCATTATGTAACGAGCAAAGGGTTTGTGTACCACACACCCTCGGCGCAGTTTACTGCGCCTGGCGGCAACGGTTCCGTGCCTTGTCAGGGGGCGCTTCGCTCCCCCCTATAACCCCCTCAAAACAATCGAAAGGAAAGAATATCTATGAAAGAAAAAAAGGTGCAAATCCATTTTCGGGTGACCGAAAAAGAGCGATTGACTTTTCAGCGAAAAGCGCAAAACTGCGGTATGAGCCTGTCGGCATATCTTCGCACTTTGGCAAGTGGTCATGAGCCAAAAGCTCTGCCGCCCATTCAGTACGGCGAATTGGTAAAGGTGCTGTCCGATTCCTACAACCTATTTTACTATCGCAAAAATGAGGAAGCTGCCCGGCGGATTTTATATCTGGTACAGAGATTGACCGAAACCATTTCGCCTAAAAAAGCAGGTGACAATAATGGCAACAACGAAGATATGGCCGGTTCGTGACAATCTGGCGCGGGTGCTGGACTATGCGGAAAACCATTTGAAAACCGCTAACCCCGCTGCCTATTCTCCGCAGGAAATCAAAGATTTGCGGGAAGTTTTAGAATACGCTGCCAACGATAGAAAAACTGCCCGACAATTCTATGTCACAGGGGTAAACTGCATTGGCGACATCGCCTATGAGCAAATGACGGCGACAAAACAGAGGTTCGGAAAGTCCGGCGGCAATCTGGCATACCATGCCTATCAAAGTTTTTTGCCCGATGAGGCTTCACCTGAAAAGTGCCACGAAATCGGTGTCAAGCTGGCAAGGCGGATTTGGGGCGAACGGTATGAGGTGCTGGTTACCACCCATCTCAACACCCACTGCGTTCACAATCATTTTGTCATCAATTCGGTATCCTTTGTGGACGGCAAAAAGCTCAACAACAATTACGCCATGTATTTCAAACATCTACGGGCGGAGTCGGACAAAATCTGCGCCGAGTATGGGCTGTCGGTGATACACAATCCAAAGCGTTCCGGCAATCGGCATTTGCAGAAAGCCGAGGAGCGAGGCGAGCCGACCATGTGGAACATTATACGCACAGACATTGACGATGCCATTCGGCAATCGATGACAGACAGGCAGTTTTATCAAAAGCTAAGACAATGGGGCTATTCCGTAGACTTTAACCCCAACCGCAAATATCCCACCATCTGTGCACCGGGCATGACACAAAATCTGCGTTTCAAAACCTTGGGGGAGAACTATACGCCGGAGGCCATCGTACAGCGGATTTTGAAAAATTACAGGGCGGTCTATGTGCCGCCCTACAAACCGAAGGTTCAGCATTACCGCTATAAAGGCAGCTTTATAGATATGAAACACATGGACGGACTGACAGCGCTATTTCTTTTATTCGTGTTGATTTTACGAAAAATCTATATGATTAATCGTGTGCCCAACCATCCCCGTCGGCTGCATTATACACCGGAATTGCGGGAAGCGATTCGCCGGATGCAGCAGTATGCCGAGCAGGCGAGACTGTTGTGCCGTTATAAAATCGACACGCCGGAGCAGTTGCGGGATTTTATTGATACGAAAAATTTGAAGCGAAAGGAGTTGGAGGGTCAGCGTGCCAAGGTTTACAACAAAATGCGAAGTGCCAAGACACCGGAACAAAAAGAAGCGTTGACTGAACAGCGCAATGAGCTCTCTGCCGAAATCAAGATGATTCGCAGGGAGCTTTTTTATGCGGGAAGCGCCGAAAAACAGCATGAGGAGATTCGGCGCAAAATCAGGGCCCAACGGGAGTTTGAGGCCCGACGGCTGGAAGCTGAGAAAACAAAAACAAAAAGTAAAGAAAGAGGGTTTATTCGATGACAGAGAAAACAACAAAAACCACATCCGCCACAAACAAGGCGGATATTTTATTGCCTGAAAATATGGAGCGGGAGCAGATTCAGCATCTGTCCTTGTCTAAATTGGCGACATTTGAAAACCATCCTTTTCGAGTGGCACAGGATGAGGATTTTCAAAAGTTGGTGGAAAGTATTAAAGAAAATGGCGTGCTGATTCCCGCCATTGCCCGCCCCAAGGGTGAAGGGTACGAACTGATTGCCGGACACCGGCGCAAATTGGCGGCGGCCATTGCGGGGTTGGATACCATTCCGGTACTGGTTCGGGAATTGACTAACGAACAGGCTGTAATAGCGATGGTGGATTCTAATGTTCAGCGGGAGAATATCCTGCCCAGCGAAAAAGCTTTTGCCTACAAGATGAAATTAGAGGCGATAAAAAGACTGCCCGGTCGCCCAAAAGAAAATGGTGCCCAAGTTGGTCACCATTATTTAGGCAAAAAGAGTATTGACCTTTTAGCGGATAATTCTACAGATAGTCGCAATCAAATTCAACGCTATATTCGCCTTACAGAGCTGATTCCACAGTTACTCCAAATGGTAGATGAAAAGCGGATGGCGTTCAATCCTGCGGTAGAACTTTCCTATCTGCCGGAAGAACAGCAGGTGGTTTTATTATCCGCCATGGAAGCGGAGCAGGCAACGCCGTCGCTATCACAGGCACAAAAGTTGAAAGCGCTCAGCAATGATGGCACTCTGGATGAAGCCGCTATATTAGCTGTGATGCAGGAGCAGAAAGCCAACCAGAAAGAACAGGTTCGCATTCCCTATGATAAGGTCAAGGCAATCATCCGCAAGGATTTGAACCCCAAAGAAATGGAGGAGTTTATTTTAAAGGCGGTTGCCGATTATCAGAAAAAGCTGATTCGACAGCAACAGAATAGGGATGCACGATAAAATCCGCCCTCAGTCGAGAGCGGGTTTTTAGCGTTTAATAAGCTTATAGGCTGAACCAGACCAATTTGATGTTTCAATAATTCCTCTGTATAGAACAAAAGGACGACGGTACCATGGTACTGGGTTTTGCAATTTTTTTAACAACACATTATACTCAAGTAAATCGTCTAACCATTCATGATCTGTTTTATCCGTATCATAGTTTAATCTCGTTACAGAGGGGTTTTGGTTGATATAACACTCTTGGTTCTTATATGTATTAGTAACGTATACTTTGTCCGCTAAAACCAAGGAGATCATATCCAGAAAATGATCAGTAATTCCTATTTCATCTTCAATTATAGAATTTCTTAACCCTAAATCAAGATAGATACCATATTTCCCATACATGGTGACTATCAAAGGAAAGCGAGGATTGCTATCGTTCGATAAAGTAAGCGTTGCTATTTCGCCATGCTTATTCGTCGAACGTTTAATGTCATTCTGAAACTCTGGGTAGTTTTGGAGTAAAAGTCCAATGTTTTTCTCAATATCTAAGTTAAATTCATTTTTTTCCATTTTCATCACCAACCAAATTATATCACAAATAAATTATTTTCACAATGCCGCTCCGGTTTGCAAGTTTGCTTTCCGGGGCGGTTTCATTACAATTATAGGAGGGAGTTTGAATGCAGAATTATTCAAACGAAATGCTCACCATCAATATAGCAAAAGCTGAACTGAAAAAAGCATTTTTCGGCGGCACGGCGGACTTTACACAAAGCATAACTCAAAGTACCGATTCACCGGAAAATCAAGATATTGTCCTACTGAAAATTATACTCAAAAACTACCAACCCCCAAAAACAAAGGAGGCCATGTGAAAACAAATTTCCCCATTAGAAAGGAAGAATTTATATGACCGCAATGCAGAAAATGAAATCCCGTGGGTTTGTTCCCAAAGCCGTATTGTATGCCCGATTTTCCTCCGATAATCAGCGGGAGGAATCCATTGAAGCCCAGCTTCGTGCCATGCACGAATATTGTCAGCGTAACGGAGCGGTGGTGATTCGTGAATATTGCGACCGTGCCCGTAGTGCCACCACCGATGACCGGCCGGAATTTTTGAGCATGATTGCCGATGCCAGAAACCATGAGTTTGATTTTGTGGTTGTCCATAAATTAGACCGATTTTCCCGCAACCGCTATGATTCCGCCTATTACAAGCGGGAGCTTCGCAAAAACGATATATCGTTACTATCGGTGCTGGAACATATGGACGACAGCCCCGAAAGCGTAATCCTTGAATCGGTGCTGGAGGGCATGAGCGAGTATTATTCCAAAAACCTTGCCCGTGAGGTCATGAAGGGAATGCGGGAGTCGGCTCTTAAATGTCAGGCTCTGGGCGGCAAACCACCCTTTGGGTACAAGGTCAACCCCGACACTCGCCGCTATGAGGTGAACGAGGAAGAAGCCGAGGCAGTGCGCATGATTTTCCGGCAGGTGTGCGATGGATACGGCTACAGCGAAATCATCACCGAACTCAACCGCCTTGGCTATAAAACCCGCAACGGCAACCCCTTTGGCAAAAACAGCATTTCAGAGATATTGCGAAACGAGAAGTACAAAGGAATTTATATTTTCAACCGTGCGGCTTCCTACAGCCACAACCGCACCCGCAACAACCACAAAAGCAAGCCTGCGGACGAAATCATCCGTATTCCCGGCGGGATGCCCGCATTGGTGGATGAAAAAACCTTTGATCGTGTGGCGGCCATCATCAAGGGACGCTCCCGCAGTGCGCCCAACGGGAGAGCAAAGGAAACCTATCTGCTGGCGGGCAAGGTGTTCTGCGGTGCTTGCGGTTCTTCATACAACGGCAACCGCCAATTTTCCGGCAGAAACAAAAACTTGTTAATCACCTATCGCTGTGTCAAATCGAACAATCACGGCGACCAGCGTTGCCGAAACAAAGATGTCAACCGCAATTATATTGAGGATTTTATTCTGAAACGCATTGGGGAAATCGTCTTTGCCGAGGAGCGGATTCCACAGTTGATTTCCGCTTATTATGCGTCCCATGAGGAGCTTGCGGGGGATGGGGTCAAAATCCTTGACCGCCTTTACGGTAACAAAAACGAAATTCAGCGCAAGATTGATAACATCATTTCGGTCATCACCCAGTCGGGCAGCCCCTCTTTGCTGAAAACCCTTGATGAATTGGAAGCCGACAAACAGACTTTAACCATGCAGATTGAGCAGGAGGAGCAAAACCTGATTGCCAACCGCCTGAACGAGCAGGAGATCATCTCTGCCTACCGCAGAGCGCAGAAACTATACCGAAGCGGCAGCCTGCCCCAGAAACGGCAACTGCTCAATCTCTACCTCAAACGAGTGACCGTTTTCCCCGAATATGTGCAAATTCATCTGCACAAA
>DOWI01000317.1 GCA_003519645.1 Oscillospiraceae bacterium | reverse complement strand
AAGCAGCGTAATGGCTTCTTTCGCCCATATGCTGATTTCATCTGCATCAGTAAAGTTAGTGAGGGTCTTGCCGGAGCTGCCTTGGGGGAGCCTGTCAATAACCCTGAGTGCGTTATACAGCATGGTGAACACCTCTTGGCGTGTAATTTCATTGCCCGGTGCAAACAGGTTATTACCTACTCCCTGAGATATCCCAAGCCGCTTTGCCGCAGCAAGATAACCTGTATAATAGGTATTACCTCCATCGCTAAAGTTATCCGCAGGATTTTCATCCGGAGCTATTTCGTAAGCCCGCATCAAGAGCGTTATAAATTCACCTCGGGTAATCATAGCCTTTGGACTGAAGTTTCCATTTCCGGTACCCAATGTTATCTTCCTTGCAGCGATAAAGTCCACGGCTTTTTTGTACCATTCACCTGCAGCCACGTCCTTGAAGCTTACCGGATTATATACCACTGCATAATAGCTGAAATGGGTGGTAATGAAAGTCACCGTCCCGCTAATCGGGTCATAATGACCATTTGGTACTGATACGACGCGACCGCTGCCGTCAACATACCATACAATAATGCTTTCTTGATTTAAAAGCTCCTCTGCAGTTGGAATATAGGGTATGGTTACTGTAACAGGCACAGCAGGGTTGTTCCAGTCGACCGGTTTTCCGTCCAGTGTAAGAGTGAGTTCAACTAAAGGACGGTCACCAAGGGTTTTTCTGATTTCATCGGATAGCTTTGTCTTATCACCCGCAGCGATGCTGATGCCCACTGTCTTTCCCTCTAACCCTGACATTCCCGACAACATGCCGGGTTTTATTTTGACACTGCCTACAGGCGTTTCGAACGTCAGTGAAGCTTTCCCACTACCGCCGGAAAGCGTTGCAGCTAACATTTCCAGAGTATAAGTATTCACGCCAGGTATGGAAGGAACACCGATAACTGTATTTTCATCTCTCCCGAATATTTCTTCAGCCATTTCTCTCAAGTCAACCGAAGCCTGACCGGTTTGGCTATTTACTGTAATAGGTACCTGGGCATCTTGCGAGCCTCCGGTTGCATCTATATTGGCGTAGTAGGACTTAGTTTGATCTGATTCACCTTTACTATCGCCCTTATCCTTGCCATTGTCACTGTCATCCTCATCGTTGGGGTCGTTTCCATTATCATCACTGCTACCGTCAGAGCTGACTGTTGAAAATTCAAGTTCGTAATCTTCTTGCAGTGCCTTATCGTCATTTTCGACCGCACCACCTGGAACAATAAGAGAATAGGTTGTGTCGCTGCTTAGGTTTCCTTTCGGCTTGACCACAAGCCATTCACCTTGAATAAACACCGATATGGGGATTTTTGTATCATTCGGTCCGATCAAACGAATATCCATATATGTAGGTCCTTCGGATACATTCTGGTTGAACTTCAGACGGATGTCGGTATCCAAGGTTGTTTCCTCCATTCCGTTACCGGGATAGGAGAAAGACACCTCCGGATTTCCGGATGTGGTGGTAAAGCTCATGGTATAAAGCTCATCAATGACATGCCCATAGTCATCGCCCAACGCATTGACAGGTAAGGTTAATGTGTACCGGGTATGATTCTCCAGAGGGCTCAGAGGTGTCACTGTCAGGATGTCACCATCAAGGGTTTTGTTCACCTCTACCTCATTCAAATCTTCATCTTCCAGGATGATTGCATCAAACCCGGTGCCTTCGTTAACCGTCATATTAAAGCTTAAAGTCACAGCCGTATCAACGACCACCTTCTCTTCATCAAGGCCGGGAGTCGTACTGATTACCAATATTGGCGCAGGCTCTAAGGCAAATTCCCATTCATTGTCCTCTGTGGATTGCTCATCTATGTCCTCCGGAACAACAGCCTCTAAGACCATATTGATTTTACCGGCCACGTCTTTTTGCAGGCCACTTGCCGGGAAAAGAAAATTAATGGGGAATTCCTGCCCTGGATCCAGCTGCTTTATGGATTCGCTTTTTAAAATCTCACCGCTTTCAACATGGGTCAGCCTTATTTCTATGTCATTAAGGACTTTACTGCCATCATTTATAATGACAGCACTCAAAATATAGTCATCCTTTGCCGGGTTTTCACATATCAGATCGGTAATACCAACGTTCGCTGTTTTGATGTTCAGATTAATTGTATTGTTGTTTCCATCTTTTTCGGTGATGCTTTCAAGAGAACGAACAACAGCGTATAGATTGTATTCGTCCATTTCCTCAGAAGGTACCAGCCATTCTATCTCCACGTCCACGGATGAACACGCTGCGATGATCAGTTCATCCGATGAAGCAATAAATTTACCACTTAAAGCGGGGTTACCGTCATATAATGCAACAACAGCTTTTTCAGCAAAGTCTCCTTGATTCAGGGCAGTGGCAAAAACGGTTGCCACTGTGCCCGGCATCGGCATTCTGGTAGAAAGCTGTAAGCCTTCTTCTTCGTCAAATTTAAGGTCATGCCCGGGTATATAGGTTAGCATCTTAAGATCAACCTTATCGCTGACGTTTTGCTGTTCGACCAGCTGCTCCTCGCCGTCAATTTTCACGGGGACAATCTCGGTGATGATTTCTGCTTGAGAATAAGCCACAGCAAGCTTCCCATCATCGGTAAACAACGGTTTAAAATTGTGGATAAACCCTACATCTTCGCTCAAGGTGATCTCACCGCTCCATACTCCCTTATCTACATCGTAGAAGGATGCGCATAAGCTTTGGGCTTTGTTGCCACCTGACTTTTTGTAGACCAGAGCAACTTGGGGTTCTGCCCCTTCCTTAACCGTTAGCTGATAATCGTTTGGCACATTCTCAATTAGTTGCAAGGCTTTATTTTCTCCGTTTAGCCCCTCTCTATAAATCACTTTCCCATCCTGAACCCAGGTGATGAACCATTTCCCGTCAACATAAGCTGCTTTTGGATTCAAGTCGTTTAGTTCATTGGTCGATAACCGGATGGCATCTTCCCATGTGCTTCCATTAAGTAACCTTGCGAAAACCTCCCGGTCCTCCGAGGTGGACATATCATTATCCATATCCAGAGTATAAAGCAGCAGGCCTTGATCCTGGTGCATCGTAAGGTGTGAATCCAATACCGAAGGCAAGGAGCCTTGAATTTCTTCAGGAGCACTCCAGCCGCTTCCGTCCCATGTGGAGAAATAAAGGCTATCGCTATTTTCGGGCGCTTTTAGTTCTGCCATGTCTTCTCCCAACGTAAAGCCCAGGCCCTCGGATTTAGTCCACACCAGCAGAGCGTTATCTCCATCCGTAGCAAGTCTTGGGGAGTGATCCAGTTTATTATCGTTCGTTAATGATACGATTAGAGGAGTGCTGTCGGAGTTGTAAACACCGGCTGTGACACTAATCTCCGAGTTGTCCAGCATAGCACTCAGGCCTTCCTCTTGTGATATCTCTTTAGAAATATTCTGCCATGCCATGAGCGTACCATTGCTGACAGATGCTGCAGCCGGGCTGAAATCGGCGGTTCCGTCCTCATCAAACCAGGCAGGATCACTCCACGTACCGTCCTTTAATATTCTGTAACGCAGCTGGGTCCGGTTAACAGCGTCACGATCCGGATTGTCATCGATCCAAATCAGCCATAGCTCGTCGCCGCTTTGTACCAACTGAACGTCAGCTCTGGGGTAGATATTCTCCATAAGAACATCGGTCTGGGGCTCTGGCTTTGTGCCTGCCAGCATGAAAATGCCACCGGTGGAGGCTCTAGTTCCGGCTCTGAACATGAGCTTTGTTGATTCGTTTCCACCAAGCCAGACAGACCCTCTGCGCAGGTAATTCCTGTCTCTGAGCTTTAGACCGGAGCTCTCTGCCACCTGTTCAGCTTCAGGATCAAGCGGCATGAATCCGAGCATTCTTCTGACAACCTTTTCCTTCTTATTGTCCCAATGAGCGCTAAACAGCTGTTTATCATATAATGTAGTTGAGTAAGTTAAAAAACTGGCTGTCACCATGGCGTTAATGTCTACATTAGCCTCAATGTATCCTGTGGGAATGTGAACCTCTGCAGGGATAAATGCTGATACAGAGCCTACTACTTCACCCAATCCATAGGATCCTGTCACCGAAGCTTCCACTCCGGGGCTGAAGCGTATGATTCCGCTGTATTCCCTGTCTCTGCCAGCTTGCCTGTCGATAATAAGAGTTCCGCCGACATAGGCGCCCAATTCAAGCTTTCCTTCTATACCTATAACTCCGGCAATTTTATATCCTGTTGACCAGAATTTGCCTCCATATCCGTCCACGTCAATAACCAGGTATTCAGTCTTCCATTCTTTGGAATTCCTGTCATACGAGATGATTACCACGCCTTCTACTTCTATTTCTACTTCAATACCGACAGCCTTCACTTTTTTTATGCTTTTTTTGCCTTTAAAAGGTGCCGATGTTTTTTCCTTATACATATAGTTAGCTTCACCGCTAAAGTCCATTTCAGCTTTGGGCGTATCAACTTGCTTGTATATAATACCGGTAAAAGCGGGCATGTCACTACCAATACCAAAACCGGATCCATCCAGGAACGGAACCCCATCAAGAAGAGGTATGCTTCCTCCCGTTATTTCGTTAAAGGGCGTTGCCAGCGATAGCTCATATGTCCCATCCACATAACGGACAGAAACATCGCGTCCTAAAAGGGTTGGCTTTGGGAGTACCTCCACAGGGTAATACCACCAGTTGCTACTGATACCGTTCTTGGAAACCATACGGACCATAAGGTTATCTCCCACCCGGAGGACATTCCCCGGGCGCCATTCGAACTTGCCTGTACCGGAGGTCATGTGTAGTCTGCCACTGCTCGACTTAAGCTCGTAATATCCAGGCTCCAGACTGTCCCAGCTTCCCTCTACGGCGAAGCTTGCACTTCCTACATCCACACCCTCAATATAATATCTTTTTAAAACATCATAATCGACCAGTTTATCAATGCCTATCCGGGCTTTAGATCCCGTCTTCACCGGCGGTCTTGTTTGGAAATCTCCCAGGTTACCTACATTATAGAGGACTCCGACGCCAGAAGCACCGGACTCACTAAATCCCTCCAACTGAAATTTATAGTATCTTAAAATGGGGAATTGCTCTTTTATGGTATAGACATATTCATTTAAGGATGGTATCCATTCCCGCTCTGCCACCTTCCTTACCCCATCAACAGTAACATTCAGGTATTCGGCCTCGCTATAAATCTCTCCTTTTCTTGTGTCATACAGCTGTACTCTAAGAAAGCTGAAGGAGCCATTTCGTGTAATTATGACCGGCTCTCTGACTGTAATTGTCTCGGACGAGTTTTTATAGGTGAAAACCAGCTCATAGTTTCCGAGATGCCCTGATTCCGGTGTAAAGGTAAAGGTATAAGCGTTTTTGGCATCGGAAGTAATCTTCTCATATTCCTTTTGCAAAACCCCGTGTTTATAGAGACTCACACCAACAGTTTCGCCCGTTAAGGGTATCTTTTCACACTCAAGGCGGATATTATAGGTTAGAGTTGGAATAGGCCAAGCGCTTGTAATATAAAGGTTATTTCTCCCATCTCGGGAGACAGTCATTTTTACATCCTGTATTGGTAAAATATTAATTTCCTTCTCAAATTCGTAGCTAAACCCCTTATTATCATTAACTTTCAGCTTAACTAAGTAATTTCCGGGTTTATTAAAAATATGTTCCGGGTTTTTTTCGCTACTAAAGCTTCCGTCAGCAAAATCCCACTCGTAAGAAATAATTCCATGATTCTCAAATTTAAAAAAGCTTTCAATCCTGTCAGCATTTAATCTAACAGTTTTTCCAGTCAGTCCTTTGTCCGGTACAGTCAATAAATTTGATACCGGTTCAAGCTTTTTGTCTGTAATAAAGAAGTATTTGTAGTCATCGTTGGTTATATCACCCTCGCCTTTGTATGCTCCCTTAGGGATATGAATGAAATATACTTCATCTTCATAAAACTCTGCGTTTGGCGTGAAAATCGCTTTGTTTGCGCTTTCTTCTCCATGGAAGCTAACCGAATTTCCCTTTGAATCAAGGAATTCTATATCAGAAAAAGCCGGGCCTTTTGCTAATTGTCCGGAAAACTCAATTTCAACCGCCTTATTTACGGGGACATCCCTTGCACCATCTGCAGGCGAGATCTGTTTTATACCCAGCTTATTTTCTCCTGTTTTGAATGACAGTTCAAATTGCAGTTGTGAGGGGTTGAAAACCGAAAAATGAGGTCCGTATAGCGTATAGACCGTGTTCGGCTTTAAGGGCTGGAAAGGTACAAGATTCAATTTATTTCTGTCACCATATAAGCTGCTTCTTTCCCTAAGCGGCACATTATTTCCGGCTTCATCCTTCAGCCAGAGCATTATATAATAGAATTGTACCGGCTCAGTAAAGCCAACATCAATACTCTGGTGAATATCGATATCCGCCTGACCCTCTTGTGGGTATACGCTGGCTATTTCCAGAAAGTTTATCCAGCGTTTTGTTATGAATTGTATGGTTTGCGCTTTGTTTTGATTAGTGTAGCGATCTTTAACAAAACCGGCAGGTATAATAAGTCTGTATACCAGTCCTTGGTCCAGCGGTTTTTTGAGTTTAAATGTAATCGTACCATCGGTAAGACCCGTACCGATCATGTCAACTTCTCTTCCGTAGCTGTCCTTCAGCTTGGGATAGTTTTTGTAGCTTCCCATAACAATATCACTGTAGTTAAACTTTATGGATATTTGTGATAAATTCAAATCAACATCTTTTTCACTGTTCATAGGAGTGGAAGAAACGACTTCAATTGTCCTGACAGGTTTTTGTTCAACACAAATAGGTATTTTAACATCTTCCATCAGCGGATTTCCGTATTTGTCGCTCAAACATACTGATGGAATAACAAGCTCATAGCTCGCTCCAGGTTTCAGGGGGCTCATCAGATCAAATATAATTTCGTCATGCCATGTTCTCGCCCAAAATGATGGCGCATCCGGGCCGGCAATAGCAATATATTTACCGGAGAAATACTGATATTCAAGCTCCTCGTCAAAGTTTACATAGAACCTGGTAGTATTCCAGGGAAGCTCCGGGTTATCAAAAGGAGTATCGTAGCTTTTCAGTCTTGTACCATCCTCGGTGGCAAGTATGCTGATTATACTCGGAGGCGTGGTGTCAGGAAGAGCCATAACTGTATATGTAAAGATTTTGCTTTCCTCTGTACTGCCCTTACTAAAAACAGCGGTAAGTGTCACCGCTTTGTGCCCCTCGGTATATTCGGGTCTTTCTACCTCGCCGCTATCTGATATGAACTGCGGGGTATTTGATGACCAGGAAATTGCAGACCCATTGGGTGCTGAATTTAGAAGAACAAGACTATCCTTGATGGAAAACTCGGACATATTTTGCCCCAGCGTACGGGAAATATCAAGCCACTTGATATCAGCTGCCACAGCTTCTGCGTCTGTCTGGGGTAATGTCTTGACCGTCAGCTCAAAAGATTTATCAGAGCTTTCATTGCCTTTGGATATCTTCGCGGTTAGAATGATTTTCTTTTCCCCAAGTGAAAAAGCCGGCTGTGTCACCTCTCCATTGTTACCGATAAAGCCGGTATTGGAGGACGTCCAACTGATGGTGCTATCTTTCGGTCCTTTAAGAGGCAGGTATATATCTATTGTGATATTGTTAGGATCGGAGTTTCCATTGCGGATAATATCCCAAGTGAGCCAATTATAATCAATGCTAGTGGCTTCTTGCTCCGTAGGATTAAGCGCCTTAACTGTAACAGTATATTTTTTGATGATACTCGCTGAGCCTTTGTTTATTTTGGCAGTCAGCTCCACTGTTTGATCCCCTTGGGTATAGGAAGGCTTTGTCACTGTGCCATTTATGGCTATCATGCTCTGATTGGCTGATGTCCATGAGATCGTGCTGCCATATTGCCCGGTAGTCGGTAAGGAGAGGTTATCTGTCACAT
Source organism: Oscillospiraceae bacterium (assembly GCA_003519645.1). Next base: position 860 of record DOWI01000317.1, on the reverse strand, counting down.
TACCCCAGTCATTATTTCCATTTAAAATCCGTTCATCGTTCAGCCACAAACTGTCTGCCGAAACGGTAGATGCGTCCGAAACTCTGACCGTTACGTTGATAGTTACCGTCTCGGTGTCGGTGCCTTTGGATAAGGTCACTGTAAGGGTCACCTGCTGATCGCCGCCCGCCGGAGTTGGAAGCGTAACAGCACCGTTTGCTGCATTAACATGAATATTGTCCGAACTCCAGCTTATTGCACTCCCGTTGGGACCATTTGACGGCAGGTTTAGAGTTGTTGCCACATTGTTTAATGCGCTATTNNTATTACCATTTAAAAGCATTGCTTGGCCCGCTCCGTTTATTAGCCAGTTAATATCGAAGCTTACACTGTCCTCATCAGTTGCTGCAAGCTGCGCTTCTGTCTCATCAATCGACCCGCCTTTGGCTATGGCTTTAACATGTGCCACTCCAGTGTATTCAGCACTTAATGTAACGGAGGCATTCCCTGATCCATCAGTGAACGCAATATATTGATCCAAAGAACCAAAATCAGTAGAGAATTCCACCGGTATCCCCGCCATGGGGCCGCCCGCTCCTGATACATTGGCTGTTAATGTGCTGTGTAACACTTCTCCTGAGGGAACAGCCGATAGCGTCACATTGGAAACATCATAAAATTCGTATATTTTACGGTCGATGGGTGTGGAATCGTTCTTGAAAGACCAGTTGTAAATTGAGATGTTTTCCTGGGCATCCCCGATAGAGCCCATAAAACCTGCATATACTTCCCGAACATCATCTACGCTCAGTCCTCTTGCTACACCGGTAAGTATTTCACCCAGATCCACGTTTTCCGCCCTAAAATGCATATAATACATG
>DOWI01000250.1 GCA_003519645.1 Oscillospiraceae bacterium | reverse complement strand
CGAACAGGACTGTAACTTTCAAGCAAAATAAAAAGACGATATGCAAATTCGGAATAAATGTTGACCGTTTGAATATTCGGCTTCCGTTGTCGTTTGAAGTGGCAAAAGAATTGATAATGAAAAGAACCTCGTTGCCGCAGAGTATCAATCACAACATAGATTTATTCGGTTGTGTCAATTGCGGCAAATGTGAAAACAAAAGCAATATCGTGATGGTTGAGGACGTTCCCCTTTGCAATTTGTCATACAGCAATTTTGTGACCGAAGATTCACGGTGTCTGCGATTTGATATAGCAAACGAAGATGAAGCGAATACGGTTTGCAACATAGTGCGGGAAATTGCAAAATAAAGGAGTTGGTGAGCATGGGAAAAGAATTTAGACATCTACGCGTTTTGCGCGAACAATTAGGAAATCATACCGATGCGAAAACACAGACCGCTGTTTTAAGCGGTCTGGATGGTATAAAAGACAGTGCAAGCCCCCATGCGAAAGCGGAATGGGCTTGTGTTGTTACGGCACGGCTTGACACCTTGCTCGATGAAGAAACCCACATCAAGGTGCGGGAGCATTGCGCCTGTTTATTTTCAAACGAAAAATCAATATACGCGAAAGAGTTTCGGCGTCTGAGAAAGCAATTTGCCGATAACGCCGAATATCTACACGCCGCCATTTACTATCTTAACGCCACCGCTCCGCTAAAAAGGTGCGGTGACGTTTCTCTTGATGGCGATAAAATCATCACAGTTATCGCCCGTGGTCGCTGTGAATGTCAGGTGTTGAAAAACGGGTTGAAAACGCCGATTTCGGTCACATGGTGTCATTGTTGCAAGGGCAGCATTTTGAGTGTGATAAAATACATCTTCCCCGAACGGAAATGCAAAATGATAATTAAAGAAACGATTGTGTCCGGCGGTGGAATGTGTCTGTTTGTAACTATTTTTGAATCGGAGGACAGCTAAATGGATTTTCAAGATTTTGTGTGTGAAAAATTAAAAGCTGCGGGCGATGTTAAGGCAAAGAAAATGTTCGGAACATATAATATTTGCTTGGACGGCGTAAATTTGGGTGTGCTGTGTGTAAACAAATGGTATTTGAAAAAGACCGTTGCCGGGGACGCATATATTGAAGCAAACGGAATATCCCTCGAAACAGGGATTAAGGACAACAGCTATATTGTTACCGATTTTTCCGACGAAAAAACGCTCTGTGAACTGGCAATGATTACCCGTGATGAAATTTTGAAAATAAAAAAATAATTAAAAAACACCCCTTGACTTTGACGCACGGTCAAGTGGTAGACTTATAATATGACCGAAAGGAGGTTATGCCGTTATGGATAAAAAAAATAACGAACTTATCAAGATCACCGACTTAACAACACAGCTTGGGTTGTCGTCCCGGAGCCTGCGTTATTATGAGCAAATCGGACTAATTCAAAGCGTCCGCCCAGAATTTGAGAAGTACCGTTTTTACAACATGGGAACTATCGAACGTCTAAAACAAATCATGGTGCTGCGTAAAATGCAGATTCCAGTCAAGGACATTCTGCGGATTTACGAAAGCGAAAGCATGAGCGTGGTCGTTGAAACCTTTGTCAACCGTATCCACGCCATTGATGATGAAATCGGTGCGCTTGCCGAACTTAAACGCATTGTCGGTGATTTTTTGCAGACCATGTTGGATAACGGTATAACCAAAATTTCCGCTATCCCGTTGTTGTATGAGGAGATGGATAAGCAGCTTGCAGTTTTTGAAGAACAAAAACCTGTAACTATTGCAGAGCTTGACGATGTCAGCGATAAACTGGCAAAACCGCTTGATATAAGTATTGTGGATTTGCCGCCTATGCGAGTGCTGACATCATTTCGTAAACCCGGCACAAAGGAAAGTGATTTTTCGGGATTTTCGCGATACATACAGATAAACGGGTTGTCGGTGGCGGCATCCGGCAGTCACCAACAGTTTGAGTTTCAAACCGAAGCAGGCGATGTGCTGATGGTACGGGTTTCGGAGGATTTCATCAATGACAGTGAGTATTTGGACTACCCCTTTGCGGGTGGGCTGTTTGCGACGGTAAATATTTATCTGGATGAGGATTTGGGACAATGCTTCCGCGCACTTGTGCGTCAGCTTAATGCGAACCCGTACTATCAGTTTGCTTACTGCACAGACGGTACTTCACGCCATCCAACTCTACTGGAAGACCTGATTTCTCCCGATGACAAGCGGGAGTTGGTTACGATGTTGGTTCCCGTAAAAAAACGGATGGCAGACCCCGCTTTGTTCGACCCGCCAATAGAAATAACCGACATTACCATCGCAGAAATAGAAGCAGTCAACCCGGTTTTGTGGGAAATTGATGTACCGCTGGACAAGATGACGCCGATTAACAGCCCTCATTATAAGGTTTTAGATAATGGCGAAGTGGAGTACACCGGCTGGATTGGCACACGGGTTTTGAATACGAACGTGGCAGTGAAGTTTCCGTTTCGGGTGGATGTTGAATGGCGTACCGACTTTTCCCGTGCAGAATTTGGCTACGGCAGCAGCGAAGGGTCGCTTGATATTCACCACGGTTCCGACATTAACTTCGCTTTTTGCGTAAATGCAGGGAACAATCCAGATGACCGCCTATCTATGGAAGCCCTTACCTTCTATCAGCCGATTTTCAAAAACCGCTACCACTTCAATAAACGCGGACAAATCAACCACGACGGCTACAATCGCGTAACGTGGATTTTGGGACAAACCCATCTGGTAGCTATCGTGAATGATGAAATCCGATATTGCGGTGTGAACTTCCCTTATATGAGCTTTGATTTGAACCGAGAGGAATGCCTGCCGATTATTGTCGGCGGCGACGGGCAAAGCATGAGATATTTCCGTTCAATCAAGGTTTCACAACTTATGTATACACCAAAAAATAAAATCAAGAAAGAGGAGCTTGTTATGATTACAAAACAGAGCAACAATATCATCTCGACGATTCATCGCCTTGTCACCAGCGAATACGGGGAAAACTATTGGATTAACGGCAGCATGAAATATGTGATGGAGTGTTTAGGCGAAACGGATTACGATTATCAATTTTTCGCGGGGCTGACCGGGGATATGTTCACACAGCATTACAGTCATACCAATTTTGCCGGTGAAGCTATATCCAGTTATTTGTCAGATGAAAACCCCGCTCGGTTTTTTGAGGATACCTTTCTTAAATGCGGATATGCCGCTACTTATGTTGCAAGCGAGGAGGTTCTGAAAAACACCGAGATGTATCTACAAACTCTGATTGCCTACATCGACAAGGGAATCCCGGTGATTAAATGCGGAAACCCGGAGGGCGTATTTGTCGGGTATGAGGATTACGGTAAAATTCTGTTATACATCACGGGCGATAAGAACGAACCGGAGCGGGTAGAAATAGATAAGGTTTTTGAATCCAAACCTTTTCACGGTTACGAATATAAAAGCGGTTGGATTTTTGTGGGCGATAAAAAGGAGGATCTACCGCTTGCCGAAGTCTACCGCAGGGCAGTTAAAAATATAATCCCTCTGCAAAGCGTAAAAACCGACACATACTGTTTCGGCGCAGAGGCGTTCCGTGCGTGGGCAAGAGATATTGAAAACGGTAAATTTGACAACATGACCACCGAAGAATTTGATCCTTGGGGCTACCATACGAATTATGTGTGCGTCCTCGCCACCAACGGAAGCTGCTGTCATGGTTTTTTACAGCGAGCGCAGGAACTAAACCCCGACATGAGCTTTTTAGAAGAAGTCAGCCGCCTGTACAGGCGAATAGCCGAAATGTGGGGAGGCGACAACAACCGAAATGACACTGACAGTCTTGAAATCCTCGGCGGCGGGTTTAACGTCACGCTGGGCGTGTTGCAGGACAAGCAAAAGCGCGGAAAAATCGTCGCAAAAATCCGTGAGTTTGCCAATGTGACGGATGAAATCGTGCGGGTGCTGACTGATGGAATCAATAAAACGGAGGGCGAAAAATAATGGGAAACGAAAAATTAGTGCAAGAGAGTTTCAAATATATCAAGCTGGGTAAGGTTCGCTTCATCGGTATTGACGCTTGGCGCACAGGAGAGGATTGGGGCGTACTTTGGGGACGCATCGGTGAGTTTATGCCCGCTTTGGAAGCGTTAGCTATTGATTACGGAGCGGGTATTACCGAAACTTGTTCGATGATGCACCATAACGGGAATGAGGTAGATTCCGAAAATCACTTTCTTGCAGGGCGCTTTTTCAAAGCGGATACGCCTGTGCCGGAGGGATATGATTATTACGACGTGCCGACAGAGAATGCCGCGTATGCCGTATATACAACCGCCGAATATGATGGCGCGCTCGGTTCGGCCTATTACGCCACACGCGACAAAATACTGGCGGACGGCGTAGGAATCCCATACCCGCACGCGTATTGGCACGCGGAGGTATATACGGCCGGCCGCCCGCATGAAGGGAATTACCGCTTTGGGTATATGTTCTCTGTGGATGAAAAAGCGGGAAATTTGACAACCAAATAATTATTTTAAATACCTTGACTCTGCCGTTGGGGAATAGTTTATACTGATTTCATACCAACGGAAAGGAATTTATTGTATGAATGAACTAATTAAAATCCGGGATGTATCCGTCAAGTATGATATATCCGCCCGTACACTTCGATATTATGAGGACATGGGGCTTATCACAAGCACCCGGAGCGATGATTACGCCTATCGGTTGTACGATGAAGCTGCCATCCAGCGGCTTGAGCAAATCTTAATCTTACGTAAATTGAATATAAGTATCAAGGATATCCAACGGATATTCAACACATCCGGCTCAGAAGTCGTTTTAGAGGTGCTTGGGAAAAAGGTCGATGCCATTGATGAGGAAGTCTCCCTCTTGCACGAACTGAAAGAGATTGTACTGGACTTCATACGGCAGATTGAACAGGCTGATTTCGGCAAGGAATCCGATGTTAAGTTGTTATATGAAAAAGCGAAGGAGATTGAAACTCAGCTTGTCAATGTGGATTACGAGGGCAATGCGGCAAACGTGAATCGCTTGCTGGAAGTCACGGAGAAGCTGGACAACAAGGTGCCGGACATCATGATTGTCAGGATACCCAAATTCAGAGCGGCAACATCGGGGCTTATGACATTTGAAGAACTTTTTGGCGGAGGGTTCGGTCCGTGGCAAGAAGCACACAGTCATTTATTCAAATCCGTTATTTTCGATGCCCCCGATTTCCTGTATGGTAAAGACGGAA
>DOWI01000217.1:1159-2713 GCA_003519645.1 Oscillospiraceae bacterium | reverse complement strand
GTGGATAGCGTTGAGGAATTCGCCAAAAGATTGAACTCGTTCAGCTAAAGCTGAACGAGTTCACTACTTGACCGTGGAATATACCCATTGTTTGCCGTCTTTTTGGGCGTTAAGTAAGCCCTTTTCACTCATACGAACAAGCAGTTTATATGCGCCGCTGACGCTTATGCCAAGCATTTCCGCAGCATCTTTTTTTGTAAATTCTGCGTTACTGAACACTTCGAGCAATCTTTGTTCACGCTCACTTGTTGTGGCTCTTGCTTTTTGAAAACCATAGTTTTGGTTGGGCAGACGAATTAAAAAGCCGCCGTCCACAACGGGAATTTCAGGTTTAACCGCGCTTTTTTCATAGGCTGCAAATATGCGGGGGATACCAGTGCCAAACGCTTCAATGATTTTCAATCGATAGAAAATCTGTGCCAGTTTTTCGTTCCGCACCACGGAAACACCCATCAGCATCAGGTCGTAGGTAACGCCGGGCATTATGCCACCGAGGGACATAAACTCCAATCGGTCGTCAAACATACTGACAAGCACGCTACCCTCTAAGTAGTAATCCCTGTGAATAAGCGCATTAACATACGCCTCTCTGAGTGTTACATCAGGGTAATCGGGGCGGTCAATACGATACGCACCCTCAAATGTTCCACTCAAGCGGTTAAAGACGTGGAGATATGCCAAAACTTCGTCAATCTGCTTGAACAGTGAACCTGAAAACTCCTTGCGATCTTTGAATTTTTCCTTGTTCGTTCCCTCAAATATTGCCGCTTTGGTTGTATATGGGCATTGATCGGAGAGGATAAGTGCGAGATTGGAAAACCGTCCGTCAGGTCGAATAAGCCCAAGCGTCCGCTTTTGTTGTTCGCCGAATGTTACATCCTTCTCTGAAAAAACCTTATCAGCATAGCCAAAGGTCAAGTTTTGCTTGATGCACAACTCGGAGATAAACTGCCCCATTCCGTTGTCTTTAATCATTTGCCTGATATGCTCACGGGTTGCCATAGCTGTGTTACTGCCGATGCGAATCCACACACCTTCGGGAACAAGCCCGTATTTAGCAAAGCAATACGGTATTGCCGTTCCGCGCTCAACAGTTATTTCAAGATACCATTTGCCGTCTTTCTGTTTCGGTTCAGCCCTAAAATATGCCGTCGGATCCGGTGCTACGGAATCACGGAAGCTGTTTACGGTCTTTTTGTACCACTCGTCAATATCGCCATCCAGTCCATAAACCGAGCCATCGTCCTCAAAACCAAGATACAATGTGCCGCCGTCCGTATTCAAAAAGCCCAGCATCGTTTTATTCACTTTGTCGTTGTATTCGCGTTTGAACTCAACGCCTTGATTTTCGATCATATAGCACCTCCAATTATTAATACTTTTATATTATATCAAAAAACTCTCCATTTAACAATAATAAAATGGAGAGTTGCGGAGAGATGGAGAGATTGTGGAGAGGTGGAGAGAACCTGCCAAAAAGCCTGGCTAGCAACACTGATGCTTATTAGAATTCAGGTGCATATGAAATGAAAGAGAAATCCCCTTGATTAATGC
>DOWI01000217.1:244-992 GCA_003519645.1 Oscillospiraceae bacterium | reverse complement strand
AAATAACAACCAAACAAGAAAAAATCTCAATCATTGGCCTTGGCTACGTTGGAATGCCATTAGCAGTTGCTTTTGCAAAGAAAGCAGATGTAATTGGTTTTGACATAAGCAAGGAAAAGATTGAATTATATAAGAGAGGCATTGATCCCACAAAAGAAGTTGGGGATGATGCTATTAAGAAAACAACAGTAGAGTTTACTTCTGACGAAACGAAACTTAAAGAAGCAAAGTTTCATATAATTGCTGTGCCAACGCCTGTAAATCAGGACAAGACACCAAACCTAGCGCCTGTTATTGGAGCAAGCACTGTTATGGGTCGTAATCTTACAGAAGGTTCTATAGTTGTTTATGAATCTACTGTATATCCCGGGGTAACTGAAGATATTTGCATTCCTGTGCTGGAAAAAGAATCGGGGCTAAAATGCGGAATTGATTTTAAAGTGGGCTATTCACCCGAGCGTATTAACCCCGGTGATAAGGTTCATCGACTTGAAAACATTAAGAAGATAGTTTCGGGAATGGATGAAGAATCACTGGATATTATCGCAAATGTTTACGAGATGATTATCGAAGCAGGTGTTCACAGAGCTTCATCTATAAAGGTAGCGGAGGCGGCAAAAGTTGTTGAGAACAGCCAGCGAGATATAAACATAGCTTTTATGAATGAGCTGGCAATGGTATTTGACAGGATGGGGATTGATACAAACGAAGTCATTGACGCAATGAACACTAAATGGAATGCCCTTGG
>DOWI01000217.1:0-136 GCA_003519645.1 Oscillospiraceae bacterium | reverse complement strand
CCAAGGTTATAATTCTTGGCATTACCTTTAAGGAGAATTGCCCTGATGTTAGAAATTCAAAGGTTGAGGATATAATAAACCGATTGAAGGAATACGGGGTTAAGCCTATTGTAACAGACCCTCAGGCTGATGCAGA
>DOWI01000297.1 GCA_003519645.1 Oscillospiraceae bacterium | reverse complement strand
TTTGGAGCGGGTTATGGGAGTTGGTGCACCAGAGGGCGATTATATTGACAGCGAGGGGAACGTGATTGGCAGGCATAAGGGCCACCACAGGTACACCATCGGGCAGCGGAAAGGTCTGGGAGTAGGTTTTGGTGAGCCACGGTATGTTATTCAAAAAGATGCAATGCGCGACACCGTGACATTGGGTGGTAAGGAAGAGCTGTTGTCATCCGGTCTTATTGTTAAGGATGTTAACTGGATTTCGATTGACCAACTGCTGGAACCTATGTCTGTCACTGTTAAAACTCGTTATCACCAGCCTGAAGCGGCTGCCGTTTTGCATCCGCATAAAGATGGCGTGCAGGTGCTATTCAATAAACCGCAGGCTTCGGCTGCTCCCGGACAGGCAGCGGTGTTCTACATTGGGGACACTGTTGTAGGTGGGGGAATAATAGACATAATAGACAGGAAAGGGTATGATTCATATGAAAATACGTGATATGCAGGATGAAATTATTCGTTTGAAAAAAGAAAACGATGTTTGTATTCTTGCACACAGCTATCAGGCGCGTGAAATCGTAGAGATTGCCGATTTCAGCGGTGATTCTTATCAGCTTAGCGTCATGGCGCAGAAAGCCTCTCAGAAAACTGTGCTCATGTGCGGCGTACGCTTCATGGCCGAAACCGTAAAAATGCTTTCCGAGGACAAGAAGGTAGTGCTTGTAAATCCCATTGCGGGTTGCCCAATGGCGGAGCAGATGGAACCCGAAATGATTGAGTACTTTATACAGAAGAACCCCGGTTATACCGTGGTTGCCTATATTAATACGACGGCCGAGCTCAAAACCGTCTGTGATGTCTGCGTGACCTCTTCCACTGCTGTCAAGATTATCAAAAGCTTACCGAATGATAAAATTCTGTTCATTCCTGACTGCAATCTCGGCGATTATGTTCAAAAGCAGATTCCTGAAAAGGAAATTAGGGTATTACAGGGGGGCTGCCCGATTCATGCGGCGGTTACTGTGCGTGAAGTGGATGCTGCGCGTCAGCGCTATCCCGAAGCGCTGCTGCTGGTTCATCCTGAATGTGTGCCGGCAGTGGTTGCGAGGGCTGATTATGTCGGCTCTACCTCCGGGATTATGGATTATGCAAAAAAATCGGAGAAACGCGAATTTATCATTGGCACCGAAAACAGTATTGCTGAGCACCTTCAGTATATGTGTTCTGACAAAAAGTTTTATCCGCTTTCAAAAAAGCTTATATGTCCTAATATGAAGGCGACAACCCTTGTGGATGTTCTGAATGCTGTGAGTGGGCAGGGCGGCGAGGAGATTGTTCTTCCCGCCGAGACGCTTTACAAAGCACGGAAATGCATTGATGAAATGATTCGGCTCGGCGGTTGAACAAATTTATAATCGGTTTTAAAATGCACCGCAATTACGCGGTGCTTTTTTCGACTGAGAATATGGGAGTTCCTTTTATGAAAACAAATTATAATTTGCATAATCGAAATATATAATGGGGATGGAAATGACTTGCATTATCTTTGTAGGTGAGAAGTTATATTTAAGTTGATAGATGGCTTCTGTTAAAGGAGTGGACTATACACGAGAGCGGATGCCGATTGCATCTGTGTTAAAATCCCTCATCAGTTTCGCTGCCCTCGTCAAATCCGTTTGTGCTGGTTATATGAAATATTAACAATAGTCAAAATCATACAATACTAACGAATAAATATACATTTATGTAACAAATAATGAATAATATAATATCGCTATTTATATAAAAAATGCTGGATGATATTGATATTTAGTTAATTATACAAAATTTATTATATAGTATAAATATACATAATTCTATCTTGCAAAATTTAGGTTTGATGAGTATAATAGGAACAACATAAATTATTAAGAGAAATAAGGGAAACCCTAAGCGGGAAAGGTGCGTTGTGTGATGGAAACAATTAAAAAAGTGGTTCTTGCGTATTCGGGCGGGTTGGATACATCCATTATCATCCCGTGGCTGAAGGAAAATTATCCCGGCTGTGAAGTGATTGCGGTTGCGGCTGACGTGGGGCAGGGCAAGGAATTGTCGGGGCTCAACGAAAAGGCAATTAAAACCGGTGCTTCCAAGCTGTATATAGAAGATCTGCGAAAAGACTTTGTTGAGGATTTCGTTTTTCCGACGCTGAAGGCACAGGCAGTGTATGAAAACCAGTATCTGCTGGGAACAGCATTTGCCCGTCCCATCATTGCAAAACGTATTGTGGAGATTGCATTGGCAGAGGGGGCAGACGCGATTGCCCACGGCTGTACAGGCAAAGGCAACGATCAGGTTCGTTTTGAGCTCGCGATCAAGGCATTTGCACCAAAGATGAAAATTATTGCTCCGTGGAGGGAATGGGATATTAAATCCCGTGATGACGAAATCGATTATGCCGAAGCGCGCAACATTCCGTTGAATATCAGCCGTGAGACCAATTATTCTAAGGATAAAAACCTGTGGCATTTGTCCCACGAAGGTCTGGATCTTGAAGATCCCGCCAACGAGCCGAATTATGACGCCATTCTTGAGATGGGTGTATCACCGGAAAAAGCGCCCGACAAGGCGGCCTATGTTACCGTTTCGTTTGAAAAAGGGGTTCCGGTCGCCCTTGACGGCGTTACAATGGATGGTGTTGCACTTATTGAAAAGCTCAATCAATTGGGCGGCGCAAACGGCGTCGGAATCGTTGATATGGTGGAAAATCGTCTGGTTGGCATGAAAAGCCGCGGCGTTTATGAGACTCCGGGCGGCTCCATTCTTTATAAGGCACATCAGGCGCTTGAGACACTGACCATTGACCGTGATACTCTGCACTACAAGCAGCAGATGGTATCGGGCAAGTTTAGTGAGCTGGTCTACTACGGCCAGTGGTTTACACCGCTCAGAGAGGCCCTTTCATCCTTTGTAGACACCACGCAGGAGAATGTTACGGGCGATGTAAAGCTCAAGCTATACAAAGGCAATATGATTCTGGCATCTGTCACCTCGCCCAATTCCCTTTATGACGAGGAGATCGCCACCTTCGATGAAGACGATGTTTATGACCAAATGGATTCGCAGGGATTCATCAACCTGTTCGGGTTGCCGATTAAGGTCAAGGCCATGAAGCAGGGGAAATAATAAAACCGATAGACTTTAATAGGGGCAATTGCAAACATAAATACGGCAAGAGCTGAGCCCTTGCTCTACACCTGAGCTCTTACAACAAGTGTAGAGGTGGGGTTGCTTCCACACGTATCATGCAGCTGCCCTTTTACTTAGAGGAAGAATGAGGTACCATTATGAAACTTTGGGCAGGACGGTTTCGTAAGGAGCTTGATCAAAAGACAAACGATTTCAATTCATCCATATCCTTTGATTCCAGAATGGCAGCAGAGGACATTGCAGGCAGTATGGCACATGCCGCAATGCTATCAAAGCAGGGGATCATTTCTACCAATGATGCACAAGCGATTCGAAACGGTCTCGCGGATATCCTCGGCGACTTGGAAACGGGCAAGCTGACCGTTGACATAAATTCGGAGGACATACACACCTTTATAGAAGGAGAGCTGACCTCCAGAATCGGTGATGCGGGCAAACGCCTGCACACAGGACGCAGCCGGAACGATCAGGTGGCACTTGATATCCGACTTTACCTAAAAAATATCTCTGCTCCGCTCAGACAGCAGCTTACCGAGATTGTTTTGGTGCTATGCAATAAAGCGGAGGCGTACGCAGACGCTGTTATGCCTGGCTATACCCATATGCAGCGTGCGCAGCCCATTACGTTTGGGCATCATTTGATGGCATATGCCGAAATGTTCATTCGTGACATTGGGCGGCTGGATGATGCGGTAAAGCGTATGAATGTTTCTCCTTTGGGCAGCGGTGCGCTGGCTTCCACAACATATCCGCTCGACCGGCAAGCAGTCGCTGAAACGCTTGGGATGAGTGGTATAACAAACAATTCATTGGACGGTGTTTCTGATCGTGACTTTGCGGTAGAGCTTGCTTGTGCGCTGTCTCTGATTATGGTTCATCTGTCCCGCTTTTCTGAGGAAATCATCCTGTGGTGTTCGTGGGAATTTAAGTTTGTTGAGCTGGACGACGCTTTTTCAACCGGTTCCTCCATTATGCCGCAGAAGAAAAACCCCGATATTGCCGAGCTGGTACGTGGGAAATCCGGAAGGGTATTCGGTGACCTTATGACGCTGCTTACTGTAATGAAGGGGTTGCCGCTTGCGTATAACAAGGACATGCAGGAGGACAAGGAAGCGATATTCGATGCCTTTGACACCGTCCGCATGTGTCTTACAGCGTTTATCCCCATGGTAGATACCATGCGGATTTTGACCGAAAACATGCGGAAAGCAGCGGCGAGCGGGTTTATCAATGCTACCGACTGTGCCGATTATCTTGTTGGCAAAGGACTGCCCTTCCGAGATGCTTACAAGGTGACAGGTGCCCTTGTTGCAATCTGTATCGACAAGGGAGTTACACTTGAAACATTGCCGATTGATGAGTACAAAACAGTCTGCGAGCTGTTTGATTTAGATATTTATGACGCAATTTCTCTGGATCGCTGTGTAGCCTTGCGCCGCGTATACGGCGGTCCCGCACCTGAAAATGTACGTGCGCAGGTGAAAAGGGTGAGAGAGCTGCTATAGGCTTGGTCAGCGCGTTCCGCTTTGTCTGATGAGTAGGGAGGGAAACGTTATTAAATGCAAAGAAAATATGATTAAAAAAATGTTTCCCGGCTTTATGACCAACATCAAACTGCACATCGGGATACCGGCTCTGGTGCTTGCAGCTGCCGGGTTTGCCTATTTTCTTCTGTCAGCGGCTCTGATTATTTTCGGTGGGTTTCGTTTTTTGCCCCGTGTNNGATGGCGTGGAACCTATTTCTGGCAATGCTTCCGCTGATATTTGCGATACTGGTACGGTTGTTAGTCGGAAGGAGACGGACGGCATTTGCCGTGCCAGCGGGCGTACTGTGGCTGTTGTTTTTTCCTAATGCTCCATATATGATAACGGATTTGATTCATTTGCACTTATTCGAGTATTATGGCAGCGGCATGTTTTTGCAGGATTTTCCTGCGTGGGCGTGGTTGTTTTATATGATAACGGGTATTATGCTGGGGTTGATTACGGGGATGATGTCGTTGGAGGTTATTCAGGAGGAAGTCTTTCGGAGAAGAGGGCGCAGAGCCGCCTGCCTGATGGTAATTGCAGTTTCATTAATCAGCGGGTATGCGGTCTACATTGGTCGTTTTCTGCGGCTCAATTCATGGGATATTATACGACCGTGGTCGCTTGTACAGCGGCTCATCCTGGATTTTGAAGGCTTTGCAGCGGCATTTTCGTGTATGGCGGCTGTTTGTATTTTGCTGATTTACGGGCTGTTTCATCTGATTTATGCCGCCCGCAGGCAAGAGTGCTATGACCCTATCCAAGAGAAAGGATAATAAAGTTTGAAACATTAAAATC